>JANNAJ010000478.1:0-5280 GCA_031384285.1 Verrucomicrobiota bacterium | reverse complement strand
GCGCATCTCCATGCGGCGGGACTGGTAGTCCTCGCAGTTCGAGCAGCTGGAGACCTCGAGGAACTGGGCCTGGCCGGGCGCCCAGACCTCGATGTCGTAGGTCTTGGCCGAGGCGAACCCCATGTCGCCGGTGCAGAGGCTGATGACGCGATAGTGCAGGCCGAGCAGCTGGAGCACCTTCTCCGCGTTGCCGACCAGCTTCTCGAGCTCCTCGTAGCCGGTCTCGGGCGTGACCAGCTTGATCAGCTCCACCTTGTCGAACTGGTGGACGCGGATCATGCCGCGGGTCCCGAGCCCCGCCGCACCGGCCTCGGCGCGAAAGCAGGGCGAATAGGCGACGTAGCAGACCGGGAGCTGCGCGGCGCCGAGGATCTCCTCGCGGTGGATATTGGCCACCGGAGCTTCGGCCGTGGGCAACAGGTAGAGCTTGCCCATCGTCGAGGCGTCGAGGCCCTCCTGCACGGCGTAGGCCTGGTCCTTGAACTTCGGGAACTGCCCGACACCGTACATGCAATGCTCGCCGACGATGTAGGGCGGCGCCACCTCGCGGTAGCCGTGCTCGGTGGTGTGCAGGTCGATGAGGAAGTTGATGAGGGCCCGTTCCAACCGCGCGCCCCAGCCGGTGTAGAGCAGGAAACCGGACCCGCTGAGCTTCGCGCCGCGGGCGAAGTCCACGAGCTTCAGCTTCTCGCACAGGTCGACATGGGAAAGCGGCTTGAAGCCGAAGCCCGCCTTCGCTCCGTGGACACGGATCTCGGGGTTGTCGGCGGCGTCCTTGCCCAGCGCGACGCTCGCGTGGGGAAGGTTCGGGATGGTGGCGAGCAAGGCGTCGCGGCCGGCCTCGACCTCGGCGACGACCTTGTCCAGCTCGGAGATCCGGTCGCCGATCGTGCGGGTCTCCGCCTTCTTGGCCTCGGCTTCCTCGGTCTTCTTCTGGCCCATCAGCGCGCCGATCTCCTTGGAGACGGCGTTGCGCCTGGCCTTGAGCTGCTCGACCTCGGCCAACGCGGTGCGGCGGCGTTCGTCGAGGGCGATCACCTCGGAGACCTTGGCGTCGTCGCCGGCGAGGCGGGTCGCTAGGCGTTCTTTGACGAAGTCGGGTCTCTCGCGGAGCAGCTTGATGTCGAGCATGGCGCCGGACACTAGGGAAGTCGGCGCGCGTCCGGCAAGCGCGGGCGTCCCGGAGGATGGATCCCGCGCTCAGCTCGCGAAGATCTGGTCCATCTCGCGGCTCAGCTTCTTCAAGCCTTCGAGGCTGCCGCCACCGCCTTGTTCGGCGATGCCCCAGCCGTCGTAACCGATGTCGTCGAGCGCCTTCATCACGGCCGGCCAGTTGTTGTCGCCCTTGAGGAACTCCGCGTCGAACCCGGCCCACTTGCCCTGCTTGTCCGACTTGGCGCGGCTGTACTCCTTGATGTGCAAGGTCTGGATGCGGTGCCCGAGGATGCGCACCCATTGCTCCGGCCACGCGTAGTGGATGATGTTGCCGACGTCGAAGTGCCAGCGGACGAAGGGCGAACCGAACTCGTCGATGTAGCGCGCCGCCTCGATCGGGCCGAGCAGGAAGCTGTTCCAGACGTTCTCGATGCTGATCTTGACGCCGAGTTCCTGGGCGAGCGGGATGGCCTTGCGGATCTCGGCCTGGGAGCGCACGTAGGCATCGGCATAGGACACCTTCTCGTTCACGACGGCCGGCACCAGCAGGACCGACGGCGCGCCGTAGCTCTTCGCGTCGCGGAGCGACTGCTTGAGACCTTCGAGCCCGACCTTGCGGACCTCGGGGTTCGGATCGGAGAGCGGTTTCGCCCAATGCGTGTGACAGCACACGCTGCCGGCCTTGAGCCCGGTGGCGTCGAGAGCGCGACGCATCTCGTCCACGTCCATCCCGCCCATCGGTTCGACGCCCTCGAAACCGGCCTCCTTGACGGCTTTCGCCTTGTCCATCACGGAGCCGGGCGCACCGATCGTCCCCCACATGATGCCCTTGCGGATCCGACGCCGGCCCGGCTTCGAGAGCGAGACCGGCAGCGGGGACGCGGGCGCGGAGGTGGCGCAACCGGTGGACAGAGGGGCGATCGCGGCGATGGCGCCGGCGGAGGCGGAGAGCTGGAGGAAGGAACGGCGGTCCATGAGCGAGAGCGGGTAGAAGGGGGTGGAAAGAAGAACGCCGCGCCGGGATCGGCGCGGCGCGGAAAGCGGGTTCAGACCAGCTTGTAGCGGCCCGGCACCGGCAACGACATGATGGGGAGCTTCATGTCCCAGCTGATCTCGGCCTCGGGATGGAGGTTCTCCTGCGACATGAGCGCCTGTTCCCAGGTCACTTCCTGGCCCGTGTACGCAGCCATGCGGCCCATGATCCCTTGCAGCGTGCTCGACGCGAGCCAATCGCCGTCGAAGCGGTACTTCCCGCCGCGGATGCTGGCGAAGAGCTCCTCGTGCTCGATGACGTACATGTCCCTCGATTTGTCGCCCTGATACTTCCAGTTCTTCTCGCCACGGATGACCGGGACGCTCCAGCCGCTGGTGGCGTGGCCCTTCGAACCGACGATGTAATCGCTGTTGTCGTTGTGGCAGCCGTTGATCTGGCGCTGGGCGATGGTGGCGCGGACGCCGTTGGCGTACTCGTAGACCACCGTCATGTGGTCATAGATGTTGCCTTCGTTGTTCGGGACCATGCGGCCGCCGGTGGCGGTGCACTTGATGGGCGGCACGTCCTTCATCGTCCAGGCGAGCTTGTCCACCGTGTGGATGCACTGCTCGACGTAGCCGTCGCCGGCGAGCCACGAGAAGTTCATCCAGTTGCGGAGCTGCCACTCCAGGTCGCTCATTCCCGGCTTGCGGGCATTGACGCCGGGCATCGGTTTCACCGGGCCGGTCAGGTAGGTGCCGTAGACGTGCTTCACGTCGCCGATCGCGCCGTCGTGGATCTGCTCGTACACCGCGCGGCGGGGAAGGTCGCTGCGCCAGCAGAAGCCGCAGACGAAGTTCAGCTTCTTCTCCTTGGCGAGCTTCACCGATTCCATCACGTGGCGGATGCCGACGGCGTCGGTCGCGACGGGTTTTTCGCAGAAGATGTGCTTGCCCTTCTCCACGGCGTAGCGGAGGTGCGTGGGGCGGAACCCGGGGGGCGTCGCGAGGAGGACGACGTCGACGGAATCGATGACCTTCTTGTAGGCTTCGAGACCGGTGAAGGTGGTGTCGGGCGTGACCGCGATGCGCGCGCCGAACTGCTCCTTGAGGTTGCGCAGCGAGCCCTCGGCCTGCTCCGGGAAGGCGTCGCCCACGGCGGTGAGCACGCAGTTCTTGTCCGCCGTCAGCGCGTTGCCGGCGGCACCGGTGCCACGGCCGCCGCAGCCGACGAGGCCGATCTTCAGGGTTTCGCTGTTCGCGGCGAACGCGGATTCGCGGAGGATGATCCCCGGTGCCGCCAAAGCGAACGCCGCGGCGGTGGTCGAGGTGCGGAGGAAGTCGCGGCGCGACGAGATGACGGGCTCGATGGGATTCATAAGCGGTGGGTCGGACGGAGGAGAACGTCCACGATTCATCCGGATCCGGTCAAGCCGCCAACCGGGCCGTTCGGCGATCTGAGATGGCGGACAAGGCAGCGGTCGCAGAGTCGCGCTTGCGCTGTTCAATGCTCGGGCCGGAGATCGAATCTGGAGAACAGGAAAGCAGGAAAACCGGAGCGTTGCCGACTCCGTTCCTGTCTTCCTGCTTTCCAGATCCATCTGTTCCGAAGAGCAGATGACACTTTGCCGCATCGCGGGACGGCAATCGGCAGGCGCCGCCTCCTGCCCAGTGCCAAGGTATCTCTTCCCGCCGTCCACCGACCCGGCGGAGCTGCCGAGCACGACTCGGCAGGTACTGTCCGCCACTTCCGATCGCACCCAGCGCACCGGGCTGCGATCGGCACGATACCTCGCTCACTTCGCACCGGGCTGGAGGCGGCCTTCGTCGATGTCGATGTACTCGAACATCGTCTGCACCGTTCCCGGCGGCAGACCGATCTCCGCGAGGCGTTCGTTGAGACGCTGCGTCCCGGCGTCGCGCCAACCGCGCTTCATCATGAACGCGTTCCAGACCTCGATCTCATCCTCGCCCGGCTTGCGGCCGTTTGCGAAAGCCCATCCGAGCACCTGCTCGTCGGTGCCGCCCTTGAGCGTCTCCGCCTCGATCGCCGCGTAGTCGATGCCGAGAAAGGCGCAGCAGCGCGCGTCGAAGCTGTTCTTCACCCCGGAGCCGCGCATCGGCTGCCATCCCTCGGGCAGCCGGCCCGCGGCGGCGAGACGGATCTTGTCGAGCATGCGCCCGAAGTAGACGAGGCCGTTCACGGCGGCGGAAGGGCTGCGCAGCCCGGGGATGAGCGTCGGATAGGATTGAGCCATGCCCGAGTGGAGCAACTCCTGCCCGCCGCCGCAAGCAGGCCCGAGCGACGGGTGTGATTGGAAGTGGCGGCCGGTTGAGGTGGTGTGAGGGGAGATTCCAGTAGGCGTGCGCAAGGAGGTCGGCGCGAGCGACGCGGAGGCCGAGCTTCACCTCTGCGTCGGGTTTGTGCTCTTCGCCCAAGAGTCGGTGGCCGCGGAGGTCGGCAGCTGATTCCGATCCGTGGAAGTCTCCTGAGCGGGACCCGCAGGACAGATGGGGCCGCGCGGCAGCGCGGACCCTACCCACGATGGCAGGGACGGGCTGCCGCCCGTCCGTGACTTCTCCCCGCGTCAGCGGCATCGGCAGCAGGCCGAACCGAACCGCGGCCACGAGCGCATCCGGGTCCCGCCCCGTCGGGAGTTCTGCCTTCAGGCGCCAGGACCGCACATGATGCCGGGCCGCGGGAACGCGCGATCCCGGACACGACATGCCCTGGCTTCGAGGGCGGTGTGCGATGCCCCGCACACCGAGGCAACTCGGCCACACGGAACACAACTCCGCGCCACATCCGTCCACGCGTCCGCCACTTCCGATCACACCCTCGAGCGACGAGCACGATCCCGCCCCCGGATCGCGGCCCTGGCGCCCGCATCGTGCACATCTGTGAACTTTCTGGTTGACTGTCACAGTGTCCTATGTCACTTGTCTCCACGTCCCCACCATGTTCGTCCAACTCAATTTCCGATCCGGCGTGCCGGTCTATCTGCAGGTCGCGCAGCAGGTGAAGGCCGCCGCCGCCAGCGGCGCCTTGCGGCCCGGCGACGCGCCGTTGGCCTTGAGGAAGCAGCCGCTGCCCTGCCGCAGCTCCAGCACGCCTTCCGACTCCAGCTCGGCGTAGGCCTTGGCAGCGGTGTT
>JANNAJ010000404.1:0-10872 GCA_031384285.1 Verrucomicrobiota bacterium | reverse complement strand
CTCGCTGATGCCCGAAGGCCTGGCCGCTGGGCTCTCGATGAAAGAGTTCGCATCGCTGCTCGATCACCTCGAGTCGCTCTCGAAGAAGTGAACGCGGATCCGGATCCAGAACCGGCCGCGCCACCCGCGGCCACTCCTACGCCATCCCGCGACGAGGACGCCGCGTGCGACACCTGCGGCCGGTTCGGCGCGTTCGCGATCGGCGACCGGTCCCTGTGCGATGCGTGCTACGAGTCCGCGGGATCGTGCGGCCCGGGCGGCGGTGATGACGATTGAGGCCGGGCCGGACCTGAGTCCGGCGCGGTCAGGCGGCCTTCGCGGCGGTGCGCTGCTGGAGCGCGTCGACCATGCTCTCGAAGATCGAGCGGCCGTCGTCGGTGCCGAGGAGCGGTTCGCTGGCGCGGTCCGGATGCGGCATCAGGCCGGCGACGTTGAAGCGCTCGTTGGCCACGCCGGCGATGTTCAGCAAGGAACCGTTCGGGTTCGCCGCATCGGTCACATCGCCCGAGGCGTCGCAGTAGCGCCAGAGCACCTGGCCCTTCGCCTGGATCGAGGCGAGCGTCGCCGGATCCGCGAAGTAGCATCCTTCGCCGTGGGCGATGGGGAGCATGATCGCCTTGTCGCGCGGGGTCCGGCTGGTGAACGGCGTGCCGAAGTTGTCGGTCCGGAGATGGATCTGCTCGCAGTGGAACTGGAGGTCGCGGTTGCGCACGAGCGCGCCCGGCAACAGTCCGGCCTCGCAGAGGATCTGGAAACCGTTGCAGATCCCGAGCACGAGTCCGCCGTCGTCGGCGAACCGCTTCACCGCCTGCATCACCGGGCTGAAACGCGCGATCGCGCCGCAACGGAGGTAGTCGCCGTAGCTGAAGCCGCCCGGCACGATCACCGCGTCGGCGGACCCGAGGGACGTCTCCTTGTGCCAGAGAAGTTCCGCGGAATGACCCAGCACGCGGACGGCATGGACGCAGTCCTGGTCGCAGTTGCTGGCAGGGAATTGGAGGACGGCGAAGCGCATGTTCAATCCACGATCTCGAGCTTGTAGTCCTCGATCACCGGGTTGCTGAGGAACTTGCGGGCCGCGTCGTCGAGAGCGGTCGCGGCGGCGGCCTTGTCGGTGCCGGGCACGAGGTCGATCTCGATGTACTTGCCGACGTGGACGCCGGCGACGCCGGTGTAGCCCATGTGCTCGAGGGCGGTCTGGACGGTCTTGCCCTGCGGGTCGAGCACGGCCTTCTTCGGAGTGATGACGATCTTCGCTTTCATGGACGATGCGGGCGCTGTGCCCGTCGGGGACAGGACGGGAATCTGTTCCAGGGCGCCCGACGGGGCGAGCAGTTTTTGGGGACGTGGATCAATCCGCGCCGGGCAGGCCGTCGACGTCGTCGGCCTTGACCGCGCCGCCGGGCGTGGCGTAGCGGCGGAGATATTTGAGCGCCACGTTCAGCTCATGCGGACGCGGCGCGACGATGTGGACGAGCTCGCCGGTGACCGGATGCGGCAGGTCGAGCTCCTCGGCGTGCAGCGCGAGGCCGCTCACGAGCGGACGCTCGGCCCGGCCGCGCTTGAGGCGGTAATCGCGCTTGAAGGACGAGAGCATCAGCCACGTCCCGCCGTACAAGCCGTCGCCGTAGATCGGGTGGCCGGCATGCTTGAGGTGGACGCGGATCTGGTGCGTCCGCCCGGTGTGCGGCCGGCAGGCGACGAGCGTGCACCCCGAGAAACGCTCCAGCACCCTGAAGGTCGTGAGCGAGCGCTTGCCGTCGCGGCCCACGCGCATCACGCCGGGCTTGAAGCGGTCGGCGGCGATCGAGGCGTCCACGGTGAACTCGTCCTGCGCCGGCGAGCCGTGCACCAGCGCCACGTAGGTCTTCTTGGGGACCTCGGAGCCGAAGTGGTTCGCCAACGTGACGAGGGCCGGACGGTCCTTGGACAGCAGCAGGATCCCGGTGGTCTCGAAATCGAGCCGGTGCGCGTTCGCGATGTAGGTGAGGCCGCGTTCCTTCGCCCACGGTTTGCCGGTGGCCACCGCGTCGAGCAACAGCCGCATCAGGTTCGGCCGCGACGGGTCGTACCGGTCGGGCGAGGTGAGCAACCGGGCCGGCTTGTCGATCGCCAGCAGGTGGGCGTCCTCGAACAGGACCGGGATCTCCCAGTATTCCTGCGTCGCCGGCGACGACAGCTTGATGACCGGCGAGACCGCGCTCATCAGAGCTGTTCGTCCCGGTTCTTCAGCAGCGCGGCGAGGCCGGACTTCTGGAACTCTTGGCGGAACCACTCCTGGAAGGCTTCGTCCTGCTTCTGGCGGCGCTGGGTGTCGAGGTAACCGGTGAGGCCGGCCTTGACCGTGGCCTCGTCCACCGGCCGGCGCTCCTTCAGGAAGATCACGAACCCGCCGTCGCCCGAGGCGACGAACCGACTGGCGGCTCCGGGCTTGAGGTTGAAGGCGGTGTCCTTCACCAGGGAGGCCGCGACCCGCGCGTCGAGCCCGGGCAGAGAGGTCGACACGAGCGAGAACGGCGGGATCTCCACGGCGACCGATCTCTGCTCGGCCGCGACGACGGCGAACGACTTGCCCTGCGCGATCGCGGCGGCGGCCGCGGTGGCGAAGGCCTCGCCGGAAGCACGGGCGGCCTCGATGGACTTCGAGCGGCGGAAATCCTCGGTCACCTTGGCCCGGACGGAATCGAACGACGGGACCTCGCTGGGCAGCTTGCGGCGCAGGGCGGCGATATGGATGGCCTTCGTGCCTTGGACAGGCTTGGTGAAGGGCTGTTCGGCCGAGAGCTTGGCGGCCTCGCGGACCATCTCCGGGGCGTCCTCGAACTCGGCGGCGCGGCCGAAATCGCTGAACGGCTGGCTGTCGGTCGCGGTCAGGCCCCGCTTGGCGGCGAGCGCGGCGAGGTTCTCGGCCTTGGCCGGTTCCATCGCGTAGAGCTCGTTCGCGAAATCACGCGCCGCGCGGGCGGCGATCTCGAGGGCCTTGGAATCGGTGGCGAGCTGGCGGATCTCGGCGAGCGCGGCCTCCTTGGTCATCTGGGCCCCGGTCTTGTCGCGGAAGCTCTCGGCACCGCGCTGGTTGTAGACCTCCTCGACACGGGTGGCGAAGTCGGCCTGCTTCTTGATCTCGGCCTCGGCCTCGGCGACGTGGGGCGCGGCGTCCCAACGGACGGAGGTGACGACGGTGCGCTCCGGGATGCGGTAGGCGGCGATGCGGTTGGTGAAGAACTGGCTCAGGGCGGCCGGATCGACGACCACCGACGCGAGGTGGTTGGACGCGGAGAAGAACACCGCGCTGGAGACAGCGAGTTCGTTCTCCTTGCGGAAGGCCGCTTCGGCGTCACGCGGCGTGAGCAGCTGGCCCGACACGCCCACGACCTCGCGGAGGTGCTCGACGCCGAGCTCGTGGCGCACGTAGCTCTGGAACTCCGCCTCGGTGAATTTGAAGCGCTTGCCGAACCGCTCGATGAAGCCGTCGTAGTCGACCGCGCCGGTCTTGGGGTCCTTGAGGTTCTGGCGGATCCAGTTCGCCACCGCTTGGTCGCTCACGTGGACGCCGAACTCCTTCACCTTGGAGTCCAGGAAGAGGCGCTGGTACATCTCGCGGTTCAGGTCGAAGCCCATCTGGCGCACCTGCGGCGAATCCATCTGGTCGCCGAAGCGGAGACGGCCGGCGAGCTGCGCCTGGCGGGCGAACCCGCCCAGCTTCTCACGCGTCAACGGCTTGCCGTTCAGCGTGCCGAAGCTCTCGCCGCCCCCCGTGAGGCCGCTCAGGGAGGGCTGGGCCGGCCCGAAAAAGATGACGAAGCTGACGATCACCCCGGCGATGATCACGATCCACAGCCACTGTTGATGCTTACGAATGGTGCCGAACATAGCGGAAAAAACCCGTTCTACTTTTGGAGCGGCGGAAGCTATCGGTCCGCGGAAAAGGCGGTCAAACACCAATTCCCGGAGCAGACGCCGCCCGAGGCTGGATCCGGAGCCGTCCAGATCGCCTCATTCCACCCGGGCCACGTCCCCGGGCCGGGGTTCGCCGCTGACGATATCGGCCGCCGTGGTCGACCCGCGGGCCGGGCCAGTGACCTTCAGTTCGGCCACCTTCCGGCCATCGCGGACGACCTCCAAACGCTGGCCGAACGCGGGCATCGGGCTGAGCGAATAATCGAGCACCACGAACCGGAGACGCTCGTTCACCGAGAGCAACTTGGCGGTGGTGCCGTCCAACGGACGCACCAGGTCCCGGGACACCAGGCCGCCCGGTTTCTCTTTGGCGGGACCTTCCTTCGTGACCGAACATCCCGCTACCAGGACGAGGACCATGGTGAGCAGGAGGAAGATCGAAGTTCTCGGCACCCGGTCAATAGACCGGGCCGACCTGCGCAGCGTCAACCGTCATGCAGAAGAGGTCGCGGGCCGGGTCTAGACATTGGTGCCTGTCTGAAAAGTAGGACAGTGCCTCTGGCCTGTCGGTTCCGGGGCTTCCAGCCCCACGCCAGATAGGCGGGGCCACGGGCTGGAAGCCCGTGGGCAGACAGGCTGGAAGCCTGTCCTACTAGGCCGACAGGCCTTTTCAAACAGGCTCTTGGTCGTCCTCGCGCTCCGATGGCTTCGGATCCCTTCCGGGAGGACGGCCAAGACCATGAGGACCGGCAGGGGCACTACGACGCGGCCCGGAGAACAGCAATCGCCGATCGGTCACGGCCGTTGACTTCCTCCCACGCACCGCGAGCCTTGCTCCGTGGATTGGCAGCAACCCGTCGCACTCGCCATCGTGGCGCTGACCGCCGTGACCTTCCTATGGCGCCGTTTCCGGCCGCGGAAGTTCTCGTTCGCGAAGGACACCCCGTGCGGTTGCGCGGCTGTCTCCGGCGCCCGCCCGCCCGGCCTCGTCGTGCAAGGCCGTCGCGGCGAACGTCCACAGGTCGTGGTCAAGGAGCCTTGAGACCGCGGACCGCTCGCGTCGACGCCGATCGAACCGGACCTCGACTTCCCTTGTCCACACACCGCCGATGCAATCCTTGAAGCCCGCCGGTCTCCGTCCGTCCCGGTCCTTGTCCTCCCTCGCCCTCGGCGTGGTCCTCGGCTGTCGGCTCGGTTGCCTGGCCTTCGCCAAGGACCTTGCGCCGTCGCCGGATGCCGTCGAAGGCGCGGCGCTCGCGGCAGAGCTCCGGACCTCGCGGCCGGGGAACAGCTTCACCAACTCCGCCACGCTGCGCCTCCGCGACGCGGCAGGCCGCCGTTCGTCCGTGCCGGTGACCATCCGCACGCTCGTTCCCGAAGGGGCGGCGGATTGGCACGTGGTCTACGAGGCCCGCGCCGCGAAGGGGACCGAGACGCTCACCATCACGCACCACGCCGACCGCGCGCCGAGCTACGAACTGGCCCGTGCCGCCGCCGATGCCCCCGCCGCCGCGCCGAGAGCGCTCGTCGCGGGCGAGACGTCGGAGCCGTTCGCCGGATCGGATTTCTGGGTGTGCGACCTCGGGCTGGAATTCCTCCATTGGCCGGAACAACGGACCGTCCGCCGCGACAAACCCGAGATGCGCAAGGGACGTCCCTGCCGGATCCTCGACAGCATCCGGCCGGCCGCCCCGGGCAACGGCTACGTCCGGGTGCGGTCGTGGATCGACCTCGACCACAAGCAACCGTTGATCGCCGAGGCGTACGATCCCGCGGGCAAGCTGGTGAAGGAATTCAGCGTCGGCAGCGTCAAGAAGGTGGACGGTGTCTGGCAGCTCAAGGACATGGAGATCACCGGCGAACGCGACGGCACGGTGACCAAGCTGGAGTTCGACCTGACGGTGGCGCGGTGACGCGCAGGATCCCGCTCGCCGAGGTCCGGTGAGGGCTTGCCCGGCGACCGCCCGCCGCGTTCACTGCGCGCGCTTTCTCAGCGCATGAAGACACCTCGCATAGGAATCATCGGCGGCAGCGGCTTGTACCACATCGAAGGCTTCACCCGGCAGAAGTGGGTGGAGGTGAAGACGCCGTTCGGCGATCCTTCGGACGAGTTCCTCACCGGCGAGCTGGCCGGCCGCGAGGTGGTGTTCCTCCCGCGGCACGGGCGCGGCCATCGCATCTTGCCCGCCGAGCTGAACCACCGCGCCAACCTCTGGGCGATGAAGTCGCTCGGCGTGGCCTGGGTGGTCAGCGCCAGCGCGGTCGGCTCGCTCCAGGCGCGGTACAAACCGTGCGACTTCGTGCTGGTGGACCAGTTCCTCGACCGTACGAAACGCAGCGCCGAGCACACGTTCTTCGGCAAAGGCATCGTCGCCCACATCGCCTTCGCCGACCCGGTCTGCGAGGAGCTGCGCCGCCTCCTGCTCCGGTCCGCGAAGGCATGCAAGGCCAAGGCGCACGACGGCGGCACCTACGTGAACATGGAGGGCCCGGCCTTCAGCACCCGCGCCGAATCGGTCGCCAACCACAAGGCCGGCCTCGATGTCATCGGCATGACCAACCTCGGCGAGGCGAAGTGCGCCCGCGAGGCGGAGATCGCCTACGCCACGATGGCGATGGTGACCGACTACGACTGCTGGAAGGTCGACGAGGCCCACGTGACCGTCGAGATGGTCATCGAGAACCTGAAGCGCAACGCCGCCACCGCGAAGGCGATCATCAGCCACGTCATCCCGTCGATCCCGGCCGTGGCGGACTGGCCCTGCCACGACGCCCTGCGCAACGCGGTGATGACCGAGCGGAGTCTCTGGCCCGCCGCGACCAAGAAGGCGCTGAAGCCCATCCTCGCGAAGTATCTCTGAGCCGGGCGACGGCTACGCGAGGATGCTCTTCACCACCTGGCCGTGGACGTCGGTCAGGCGGAAGTAGCGGCCCTGGAACTTGAAGGTCAGCCGCTCGTGGTCGACGCCGAGCAGGCGCATGATGGTCGCCTGCAGGTCGTGCACGTGGACGGGGTCCTCGGCGACGTTGTAACCGAACTCGTCGGTCGCGCCGTAGGTCATGCCCGGCTTCACGCCGCCGCCGGCCATCCACGCGGTGAAACAGCGCGGATGATGGTCGCGACCGAAGTCGTCCTTGGTGAGCTTGCCCTGGCAATAGTTCGTCCGGCCGAACTCGCCGCCCCACACGACGAGCGTCTCGTCGAGCAGGCCGCGCTGGCGCAGGTCGGTGAGCAGCCCGTAGCAGGCCTGGTCGATGTCCTTGGACTGGCGGCGGATCCCGTTCGGCAGTCCGCCATGGTGGTCCCAGCCCGGATGGTAGAGCTGGATGAAGCGCACGTTCCGCTCGGCCATGCGGCGGGCGAGCAGGCAGTTCGCGGCGAAGGTGCCCGGGTTCTTGGCCTCGGGCCCGTAGAGGTCCTTCACGCTGTCCGGTTCGCCGGAGACGTCGAGCGTCTCGGGCACGCTCGCCTGCATCCGGTAGGCCATCTCGTACTGGGCGACGCGCGCGTTGATCTCCGGGTCGCCGACATCCTCGAACTGCTGCGCGTGCAGCTCGGCCAAGCGGTCGAGCATCTGCCGGCGTCCTGCGCGGGCGACGCCGTCGGGGTTCTGGAGGTAGAGCACGGGCTCCTTGCCGCTGCGGAACTGGACGCCCTGGTGGAGGCTCGGCAGGAATCCGTTGCCCCACAGCCGCGCGTAGAGCGGTTGGTCGATGCGGTCCTTGGAGATGAGCACGACGAACGAGGGCAGGTTCTCGTTCGCGCTCCCCAGCCCGTAGCTCAGCCACGCGCCCATGCTGGGACGGCCGGCGATCTGCGAACCGGTCTGGAAGAAGGTGATCGCGGGGTCGTGGTTGATCGCCTCCGTGTGCATCGATTTCACGAAGCACAGCTCGTCGGCGACCTTCGCGGTCCACGGCAGCAGCTCGCTGATCCACGCGCCGCTCTTGCCGTGCCGGGCGAACCTGAACGGAGAACCCGCGATGGGCAGCGTCGCCTGGTTCGCCGACATGCCGGTGAGCCGCTGGCCCATGCGGATGCTCGCCGGCAGGTCCTGTCCCTGCATCTCGTTGAGCTTCGGCTTGTGGTCGAAGAGGTCCATCTGGGACGGACCGCCGCTCATGAAGAGGTAGATGATGCGTTTGGCCTTCGGCGCGAAGTGCGGCTGGTCGAGCACGCCCTGGAAGGGGTCCGCGGGCGCGGCCTCGGCGCGGCCGTTGAGCAGGCCGAAGAGCGCGGCGCCGCCGAGCCCGAGCCCGAACCGCGCGAAGAAATCTCGCCGGTCCATCCGGAAATCCACGTGGGTGCTGTTCATGGGGTGCAAAAGACCTGGGTCGGGCTCGGATCCTATCAGCGGCGCATCACGGCTTCGTCGTGGCTGAACAACGCCTGCGCCAGCACGGTGCCGGCGGCGAGATCGGTCCGGGACAACGTCCCGTCCGCGCCGGTCTCGCCGACGGCGAGCAGCTTGGAAGCGGCGGCGGGATCCTCGGCGAAACGCGTCCGCTGTTCGGCGAGGAGCCGTTCCAGGACCCCGTTCTCGCGAACGGTCGGGGCGCGGCCGGTGACGAGACGGAACGCGAACCCGGCGCGCGAAGCGGCGGTGTCCCCGCCCTCGCGGAGCATCCGGACGGCGACATGCCGCGCCGCCTCGACGAACTGCGGGTCGTTGAGCAGCACCAGCGCTTGCAACGGAGTGCTCGTGCTCTGGCGGCGGACGGTGCAGGTGTTCCGCTCGGCCGCGTCGAAGGTGATCATCGCCGGCGGCGGCACCGTCCGCTTCCAGTAGGTGTAGAGGCTGCGCCGATGCAGCTCGTCGCCTTTGCCGGGATTGTACTTCCCGCCCCACGCGGATTCCCAAAGGCCGTCCGGCTGGTAAGGCTTCACGCTCGACCCGCCGATCTTCTCCGCGAGCAATCCGCCGGCCGCGAGCGCCTGGTCGCGGATCATCTCGGCGGTCAGCCGCTTGGACGGTCCGCGGGCGAGCAGCAGGTTCAGCGGATCCCGGGCGAGGAGGTCCGGTGCCGCCTTCGACGACTGCTGGTAGGTCGTGGACAACGCGATCGTGCGCAGCAGGCGCTTCCAATCCCAACCATGGTCCGCGAAGTCGCGCGCCATCCAGTCGAGCAGCTCGGGATGCGTGGGCGGCGAACCTTGCGAGCCGAAGTTGTCGCTCGTCTCGACCAGCCCTCGGCCGAACATCGTCTGCCACGCGCGGTTGACGGTGACGCGGGCCATGAGCGGGTTCTCCGGAGCGAGCAGCCACCGGGCGAGACCCAGCCGGTTGCGCGGCGCCTCGGCCGGGAAGCCGCCGAGGAAGCGCGGGGTGTCGCCGGTCACCTCCTCGCCCGGGGCATCATAGGCGCCGCGCTTGAGGATGAAGGCGGGCTTCGGGGCCGGCATCTCCTGCATCGCCATGATATCCTGGATGGAGCCCACGAGCTGGTTCTGCTCGCGCCGCACCTTGGCCAGCGCGGTCCGGTGCTCCGCCGTCTCCGTCGCGAAGGCCGACGCGTGGTACTCCGCCAGCGTCTTCCGTTGCGCGGTCGTCAAGGCCTCGGTCGCGGTCGCGAGCGCTTCCTTGAGACCGGTCCGGCCGGCGACCTGGCCTGCCTCGGGCGCGCTCAACTCACGGTCGTAGACGCGCAGGTCGTCGACCTTGCCGCCCTTGAATCCGGAGTCGCGCATGCGGTGGCCCAAGGTCAGGGTCGGCTCGTCGCCGCCATAGGTGAAGTCTTTCCAGAGCCCGTCGCGGACCACCTCGACCGCGGCCGGTTCGCCGTCCAGATAGACATGGAGCCCCGCCGCCCGGCTGGAACCGTCATAGGTCAACATGACGTGGGTCCACGTGTTCGTCGGCACGACCGCGCGGGTGCGGACCTTGAGCGAGTTGCCCGGCCACATGTGGTGCAGGCCGACGGAGACGTGGCCGTCCTCCAGCAGCAGCTCGTAGCCGCGGCTGCCGGCGTCCATCCACGCCTTGCTCTTGTGGACGACCACGAAGCGCGGCGCGTGCACCGGCGTCTCCAGCCACAACGCGATGCTGAACGGGTCCGCCCGGGTGAAGGCGCCGACCCGCGGGAAGCTCGCGCCGTTCTCGCCGCTGAGCTGCATCGCCTGACCGGCATGCCCGGGCACGAGCACCGGACCTTCGACCGCACTGGCATGGTTGGTGCCGGTGCCGTCGGCGAACTTCCCGTCCTTGAGCTCGTCGAACGGATACGACGCGACCAGCCCCGGCACCACCGGCTCCACCAGTTCGACAGGCCGCTTCGCGAGCCATCCGGGGAACGACGCCTGCGCCGCGTCGCGGGCCGCTGCGGCGCGCTTCTCTTCCGCGGTGATGGCGGTGCGCAGGCCGGCGAGCTTGGCGTCCTGCTCGTCGGTGCTCAAAAGCAGGGTCGGCTCCGGCATCACGTCGCCGAAATAGACCGTCTGCCCGGATTCATCGATGTTCTGGAAAAGCGAGAACAGCGAGTAGTAGTCGCGTTGGGTGATGGGGTCGTACTTGTGGTCGTGGCATCGCGAGCACTCCATCGTGAGGCCGAGGAACGCGGTGCCGAAGGTGTTCACGCGGTCCACGACATAGCTCACGCGGAACTCCTCCTCGACGATCCCGCCCTCCTCGTTCTGGAGATGGTGCCGGTTGAACGCGGTCGCGAGGCGCTGCTCCTTGGTCGCGTGCGGCAGCAGGTCGCCGGCGAGCTGCCAGGTCACGAACTGATCAAACGGCAGGTTTTGGTTGAATGCCTTGATCACCCAGTCCCGCCACGGCCACGCGGGGCGGTAGCGGTCCATCTGGAAACCGTGCGTGTCGGCGTAGCGCGCGAGGTCCAGCCAGTCCGTCGCCATCCGTTCGCCGTAGCGCGGCGAAGCCAGCGCGCGATCCACGATCTTCTCGTAAGCGTTTGCCGACTTGTCGGCGAGGAAGGCATCCACCTCGGCAGGCGTGGGCGGCAGGCCGGTCAAGT
>JANNAJ010000348.1:0-8566 GCA_031384285.1 Verrucomicrobiota bacterium | reverse complement strand
GACCTGCGTGCCGGTCGTGCGGAAGACGGAGTCCTTGATGTTCGGGATGGTGCCGGCGTGGAACTCATCGAGATTGCTCAGGCCGTCGCCGTCCAGGTCGCCGTCCGCATCCGGGACCGCCGGGTCCAGCCCGTAGAGCCGCTCGTAATGGTCCGGCAACCCATCGTTGTCGCTGTCCAGGAAAGGGTCGCCACCCTTGCCGAAACCGTTCAACAGCTCCCAATTGCAGACGATGTCCTTGAGGGGCTTCCCCTTGGCGTCGATCTCGGTGTAGATCCATTCCACGGTCTCGAAGCCGAGCGAGAGGGATTCGGCGGGCCGGGCGTTGGCACCACTGGAGCCGGCCTGTCGGAACGAGCCGACCGTCACATCGGTGAGCTTCACCTGGAGGAACCGGAGCCGGTCTCGGCTCGAGCGGACCACTTCCAGCACGCCGCTCTTGATCTTCTTACCGTTGGCGCAGGCGAGCATCAATGGCGGCGACGATCTATCGAGGCTCTTGGTGAACGAGAGCGGGGCGAACACCGGCCACTGGCTGACGGCCCCCGGGGCGGCTTTGGCAACCCCCTCGGAAAAACTGGTCACGTCGATCCAACCCCGGTGCCGGGCGTCGGACGATTCGCCGGGGATGCCGTCGAGCATCAGGAACGTCGGCGCGGCGGCCACCCGGACCAAGGCCAGACAGGCCAGCAAGCCGGGGAACAGAAGTCGCTTCATCACGGGGCAGAGCAGGAAGAGATGGGCCGTCGCAGCTTCGGTCCGCGGTCCCGTCATCACAGCGGGCGGTTGTTCACCAGGTCCCAGCCGCTCTTGACGAGGTTGAGGGTGTCGAGCGTGCCATCGGCCTTCTGCGGCTTGTAGCTGAAGTCGATCTTGCCGAAGCTGAGTGAGAAGGATTCGTGGGGAAGGACATCGCTGCCGCCGTGGCCGCCGGTCTGCACGCTGGTCACCAGCGCATCGGTCAAGGTGACCACGTAGTATTCCAACGCCGGACCGGAGCTGGGTTTCCGGACGAACAGGGTCGCCCTCGGGATGCGCACGCCGTTGGCGGTGCGGAGATAGAGCAGCGGCGAGGTCTTATCGATGACCTTGGTGAAGCTGAGGTCGCTGAAGGACACCTTGCCGGCACCAGCGCCGCCCCCGGTGCTGGCGACGCTTCCGGAGTTGCTGGCCCCGAACGAGAAGCTCTCGATCTCGATCACGGCGGGGTGTGCCTTGTCCTTGGATTCACCGGGGATGCCATCGAGTTCCAGCAAGTAGTCCGAAGCGGCAAAGGCCGGGGCGGCGAGCAAGGCGGCGACGAGCAACGAAGGGGAACGGGGAGAGAAGCGGATCTTCATGCGCGCGATTGAGCCAAGGATATCGCCGCAAGGCAAACCTTGATCCAAGAGAGGGATCGCTCGGCAGTGGCGGGAACAAGAAAGAGCGACACCGGTCTCTGGTCCAGGGCGGGCACGTGCAGGAGACCAGGCCACGAGTCTCCGTCTGGGTCTTCAACGAAGCCCCGCAAAAGGGAGGCGGACCAGGAAAGCCGGAGACTTCTCACGTCGTCTACCGCCGGGGACGCATTGGAGATCGGCGCTCCGGCCTGGTGGCCGCCGAGGTGACGGGGCGGGGACCCCTTTCATGAGGCCGTTCCAAGCGAAGGCCGCCTTCCGCCCCCTTCTCACGTCTTGGGTTACGGGGTGGAAGTTTTCGAACGGGTTCCTATCCTCCACGCCATGCCGCTCGCCGAGAACCTCGCCGCCGTCCGGTCGCGCATCGCCGCCGCTTGCGGACGCTCTGGGCGCGACCCTGCGGAGATCACGCTGCTTGCCGTGTCGAAGAACCATCCGGCCGATGCCGTCGCCGAAGCGGTCGTGCTGGGGCTGACCACCTTCGGCGAGAACCGCGTGCAGGAGGCGAAGGCGAAGATCCCGCTCAGCCCGTCGCGGGCACGATGGCACTTCATAGGCCATCTCCAATCGAACAAGGCGCGCGACGCGGTGGCGTTGTTCGGCACCATCGAGAGCGTGGACAGCCTCGCGCTCGCGGAGGAGCTGCAGAAGCAGGCGGAGAAGCAGGCCAAGACCTTGGAAGTGCTGCTGGAGGTGAACGTGGCGGGCGAATCGTCCAAGTTCGGCTGGGTGCCGGACCGGCTGGTCGAGAGCCTCGCAGCGATCAACGCCCTGCCGCGGCTCGAGCTCCACGGCCTCATGACCGTCGCGCCCTACGCGACCGACGCGGAGAATGTCCGGCCGGTCTTCCGGCGTCTGCGCGAGCTGCGCGACCGCTGCGCCGACCGCCTCGGTGCGCCGTTGCCCGTGCTGAGCATGGGCATGAGCGGCGACCTCGAGGTCGCCATCGAGGAAGGGGCGACGATCGTCCGCGTGGGCACCGCGCTCTTCGGGCCGCGTTCGAAGGTCGTCCGCGAGACCGCGGAGGAGTGATCCGGAACGGATCCGCGGACCTCGCGGGTCGCGATCATCCCCATCCTGGCGGCTGACAAAGCGTCGTCGTCCCGTCACGTTCGCGCGGTCCCGGGACGCCAAAGGTCCCGGCTCCCTTTCCATGATCCCCACCCTTCTTCCTCGGTCCGCGGTCCGGGCGTTGTCCGCCGCGGTGTTCCTCGCGTTGTCGTCGGCGATGCCCTTGCTCGCGGCACCGGAGGACGAGCGCTTGGCGGCGTTCTTCAAGACCTACCTCGACGGATCGTTCCGGCTCCAGCCGTCCTCCGCGACCGCGCTGGGCGACCACCGGTTCGACGACCAGCTCGAGGACCTCTCCAAGACATCCCGCGACCGATGGACCGAGCACACCCGCGCCACCCTGCGGGCCCTGTCCAAGGAGATCGACGCCAAGAAGCTCTCGCGCGACGGCCAGATCGACCTCGAGATCCTGCGCCACGACCTGGAGACGGGCCTTTGGCTGACGGAGAACACGCGTCCGTTCGAAGAGGACCCGCGCGTCTACGGCGGATACGCCAACGACAGCGTCTACTCGCTCTTCTCCCAGTCAACGCTCCCGAAGGAGACCAACATCCGCAACGCCATCGCGCGCATGGCGAAGATCCCCGCGGTGATCCAGGCCGCGAGGACGACCCTCAAGAACCCGCCCCGCACCATCCTCGAGACCGCGATCCGCCAGAACCGCGGCGCCATCGGCTTCTACGAGCAGGGCCTCTTCGAGCTCGTCGGCGAGACGCCGCAGGCCGCGGCGCTGAAGGCGGCGGCCCAACCGGTCGTGACGGCGCTGAAGCAGCACCAGCTCTTCCTCGAGGGCGAGCTGTCGGCCCGTGCGACCGGCGATTGGCGGCTCGGCGCGAAACGGTTCGCCCGCAAGCTGGAGCTGGTGCTCGACGCCGGGAGGACCGGTGCGCAGGTGCTGGCCGACGCGGAATCGGAGTTCACGCGCGTGAACAGCGACCTCTACGTGGTCGCGCGGCAGCTCTGGAGCCGCTACGCGCCGAAGGTCCCGCTGCCGCCGGACGACGCCGCGGGCCGCCGAGAGACCGTGGCCAAGATGATCGCCGCGGTGAGCGAGGAGCACGGCCGGCCCGAGGACCTCCTGCAGGACGCCCGCGCCACCGTGGACCGCATCAAGGCCTTCATCCGCGAGCGCGACATCCTCCGGCTGCCGGATCCCGACCGCTGCCAGGTGATCGAGATGCCGGAGTTCAAGCGCGGCAACTCGCTGGCCTACATGGAGGCGGCGCCCCCGCTGGAGCCGGCCGCGGTGAGCCTCTATGCGGTGAGCCCGCCGCCCGCCGACTGGACCCCGGCGCGGGTGCGGAGCTTCCTGGAGGAGTACAACCAGCACATGCTCCAGGTGCTCACCATCCACGAGGCCTACCCCGGCCACTACGTGCAGCTCGAGTACTCGAACCGCAGCCCGTCGCTCATCCGCCGCGTGCTCCAATCCGGCGTGTTCGTCGAGGGCTGGGCCGTCTACACCGAGCAGATGATGCTCGACCAGGGCTATGCCGAGGGCGACCTGCGCGTGCGGCTGATGCAGCTGAAGTTCTACCTGCGCGCCGTGGTCAACGCGATCCTCGACCACAAGATGCACTGCACCGCGATGACCGACGACGAGGCGATGAAGCTGCTGACCGAGGGCGGCTTCCAATCCGAGGGCGAAGCCCGCCTGAAGGTCATCCGCGCCAAGCAGAGCTCGACGCAGCTGAGCACCTATTTCGTCGGCCGCATGGCGCACTACCGCCTGCGCCAACAGATCTCGCGCGATCAAGGGACCGCCTTCGACCTCGGACGTTACCACGAGGCCGTCATCTCGCACGGCTCGGTGCCCACCAAGTACCTGCCCGAACTCGTCAGCGAACGGCTCAAGTCGCCGCGCTGACCGTCGATACCGCGGCGGCGTCAGGGGACGAGCCATGTCCCGCTCCAACCGTCGCCGTCCCAGCGGAACCGTGCCCGCCGGTGTCCGCCGTCACCGAGCCACAGCCAGTCGAGCTCCGTGACCGTCGCCGACAACACCGCGAAATGAGCCGGGCCATCGCCGTCCAAGGTTCCGGCGTCGCGTGCCTCATCGCCGAGGACGGTGCCCGGCGGCATCGCGGTCCGATAGTTCATCAGGTTCCCGGACGGCACCTGTGCCCAAGCGGCCAGCGCGATGGCGTCGTCCTGATGGACGCGGACCTCGGTGGACACCCGCAGCTGCATCCGCCGGATGCCGTCGTGGAAGCACCACTCTGCGCGCGGATCCGCGCCGAGTTGTCCGGCTTTCGGCGCCCGCGAATCGGTCCAGGCCGTCAACCGACGCAACACGAGGTCCGCGCTGCGCAGCACGACGGTGCGCGCCCGCGGTCCGGCGGTGGCGCAGGTGGTCGCGAGCACCGGGGTGCGCCACGGATCCCGTGCGTCGCCCACGGCGTCCACCAACGCGCCCGCGATGGTCTCGCGCAGCTCCGCGAGGGAGGTGGTCCGCCAATCGGGGTTCATCTTATCGGGCCAACGCGCGGCGTGCGGCGGCCTCGGGCGCTTCGCCGTCGCGGTGGAGCAGGGTGTAGGTGTTGGTCGCGCTCAGGCGTTGACCGGTTCTGAGCGCGCGCAACGGGCCGAGCGTCTCGAGCTCGACGTAGGGCGTCGGGTCCGGGTTCGTATAGATCTCGGCGCTGCAGCCTCCGTCCGGATAGGTCGCGCCCGGCTCGAGGCCGATGTCGATGCGCAGCACCTCGCGGTCGCCGATCCAGACCATGCTGCCGGCGTCGTTGCCGACCTTGTGGCTGTCCTTGCGGTCGCGAGTCAGTCGCAGCAGGCCGTCACGGACGGTCATGTGGTCCTTCGGGATCCCCCATTGCTCCGAGGTGCCCTGCGGGAAGCGGCCCGAGGCCGGTACCGGGATGAACATCGCGACCGGGTCCTTGGCCTGCGTGATCACCCAGACGCTCACCTCGGCCGGGACCTCCGCGCCCGAGGTGACGCGCTCGTAGGTGGTGACGACGCGCAACACGGGCGCATCGGGGGCGAGCGAGAACCTCCGTTCGGTGCGGATGCCGAATCGCGGGCTGACCGGCGAGACGAGCACGACGGACGCGTCGTCCTGGACCCGGAAGGCCAACGGCACCGCGTCGAAGACATCGGGCGGCGGCCAGTTCCAGACGCTCTGCGGCGCGGGCCAGGTCTTGTCGCCGCCAAAGCTCCCGTGCGAGGCCTCCCATGGTTTCGGCGGCATCGGCGCGCCGACGAGCTTCCCGTTCTCCCATAGCGGGCCGTCCGAGGCCCCGGCGAAGCGGAACTGCATGAGGCGTCCGACCGACGGCACGAGCACGGCCTCGACCTGGCCGTTGGCCATCACCACCGCGTCGTGCCAGCCGAGATGGCGCTCCGAGGTGCGGACGGTCGACCTGGCTCCGGCGGTCGCGCATCCGGAGAGGACGGCGGCGACAGCGATCGCGGCCACGAGCGGGGCGGGGTGCATCGGCGAGAGATTCCGGCAGAAGGCGACGCCGCTCAAGAGCGGACCCGGGGCATCGATTCGCCGCACCGATCCGGAGTTCACGAGAAATCTTCTGTGATCCGTTCGTCGTCTCCGTCATCCCGGAGTGGCCGCGTCGTCAACGCGGACACGTCGGACGTCGCGCGCCACGGACGGGAATCATGGTGCGATCGGAAGTGGCGGGCGCATCGGCGGAAGTAGCGCAGAGATGTGCTCCGCGTGGACGAGTTGCCCTCGACGCGGGGAGAAGTCACGGACGGGCGGCAGCCCGTCCCTACCATCGTGGGTAGGGTCCGCGCGGCCGCGCGGCCCCATCTGTTCTGCGGGTCCCGCTCAGGCGACCTCCACGAGTCGGAATTAGCTGCTGACCTCCGCGACCACGGACTCTCGGGGATGATCGCCAACTCAACGCAGAGGCCATGCTCGGCTTCGGCGTCGCCCGCGCCGACCTCTTCGGGCACGCCTATTGGAATCTTCCCTCACACCACCTCGACGGACCTCCACTTCCGATCCCCCCGGGGGGGATGGCGGCGAGTGGCGTCGCGAAGGGTCTTCTGGCACAGTCCGGGGCGAGGAGGTCCCATGACCGACACGAAAGCCAAGAACACCATCTGCCTTTGGTTCGAGAAGGACGCGCAGGACGCGGCGCGCTTCTACGCAGCGACGTTCCCCGACAGCGAGGTCACCGCGATCCGCAAGGCCCCGGACGACTTTCCCGACGGAAGGGAGGGCCAGATCCTCAGCGTGGAGTTCACCGTCTGCGGCATCCCGTGCATGGGGATCAACGGTGGGCCGATGTTCAAACAATCCGAGGCGTTCTCCTTCCAGATCGCGACGGACACGCAGGAGGAGACGGACCGCTACTGGAACGCGATCGTCGGCAATGGCGGCAAGGAAAGCGATTGCGGCTGGTGCAAGGACCGCTGGGGCCTGTCCTGGCAGATCACCCCGCGCGCATTGACCGGCGCGCTGGCGGCCGGTGGCGCTGAGGCCAAACGCGCTTTCGCGGCGATGATGACAATGCAGAAGATCGACGTCGCCGCCATCGAAGCGGCGCGGCGGGGCTGACGGAAGGTCGCGGCGCAGCTTCGAGACAGGCATGCTCCGCACTGGGCTAGAAGGCGAACGTGCCCTTGGTGCCGTGGTAGATGGCCGTGGGGAAATCCTCCGCAGTAGCGACGTGGCCACCATTCGAGTCGAGGTTGGACGGCTGCCGCCCTCCCGGTTGCTGAAGATGGCGACGCCGTTGAGCGCCATCCCGATGGGGCCGAGCGGGCACGCCTTGGGGTCTGAGCACGAAACTCGTCGTGCCCACCGCGATGCTGACGGCACTCTTCTCGAAGAGGAAGCACAGGCCCACCACCATCCCCAGCGTGATGACCAGCCGCCTCGAACAGCCGGAAGCCTTTGTTCTGCAGGTAGAGCACCAGCCGCACGTGGAGCGCCGCGAAGAACACGCCCCGGGTGAGCGGGGTCGCGGACAGCAGGTTCAGCGCGATAGCGGTGCCGATCACCGCCGCAAGGTCGCGGGCGGCGATGGCAATTTCGCACAGCACCCACAACCCGAACGCGACCGGCTTCGAGTAGTGATCGCGGCACGCCCGCGCCAGGTCGCGTCCGGTCACGATGCCCAGCTTGGCGGCCTGGCCCTGCAGCAGCACCGCCATCAGGTTCGAGATGAGGATGACGCTGAGCCGGGAATAGCCGAACTGCGACCCGGCGGCCAGGTCGGTGGCCCAGTTGCCCGGGTCCGTGTAGCCCACGGCCACCAGGTAGCCGGGTCGGCAAAGGCCAGGGCCTTGCGCCGCCAGGCCAGGCCGTGCACGGGGATGGGGACCTCACCGCCCGCTTCGACATCTCGCAGCCGGCCGTGTCGCAGCACCTCGCGCTGGTGAAGGACGCCGGCTTCGTGAACGCCCGCCGCGACGGGCGCTGTGGGCACTACCGCGTGGAGCCACGCGGGATGACGCCACTCATCGACTTGATCGCCCACTATCGCGCCTTCTGGATCGGGCACGTCGGCCTTCGAGTTCGACTTGCCGCATTCGCCGCAGAAAGTGTGGCGCACGGTGAATTGCCGAATCCTCGCGGTCGAGGCCCACCAGAAGCTGAGTTACGCGTGGGTCGTCGGCGACATGGCGATCGACGCCGTCGTGACCTTCACGCTCACGCCCACAGCGTCGGGCATGCGACTGTCGCTCGTGCAGTCAGGCCTCAAGGCGGAGCAGGAGCAGAACGTCGGCGGCGCGCGCTACGGCTGGAAGATGATGGGCGGGACGCTGGTGGCCCTCCTTGCGCACCACGAGCGAAGCGCGTGACGCTGCTGGCCGGGGGCAATCCGCAGATCGCGAAGGCCGACGGCGACGCTCCGGTGCAGGCCTACATCGCCGCGCTGCCGGGCTGGAAGCGCGACGACGGCAGGCGCTTCGACGCGCTCGTCGTGCGCGCCGTGCCCGGCGTCCGCAAGGCCGTGAAGTGGAACTCGCCGTTCTATGGCGTCGACGGCCAGGGCTGGTTTCTGGGCATGCACACCTTCACGCGCTACGTGAAGGTGACGTTCTTCAAGGGCGCGGCCTTGCGGCCGGTGCCACCGGGGGGCACCGCGAAGAGCAAGGCGCGCTTTGGATCGACC
>JANNAJ010000317.1:0-3819 GCA_031384285.1 Verrucomicrobiota bacterium | reverse complement strand
CGGGGAGCAAGGCGCCGGGTTCGACGGGGAGTTCCAAATCTGGAAAGCAGGAAAGCAGGAAAACAGGGAACAAGGCTGCGGCAGGTGAGCGAGCCGGTCTTGCCGCCTGCCGCCGCGGTGCCGAGTACAACTCGGCGACACAGCAGGATGCTGCGCTACCTAGGCCCGCCAACTCCGATCGCGCTGGCTTCGATGGGGATTTTCAAATCTGGAAAGCAGGAAAGCATGAAAGAACCGCAGCCTTGTTTTCCTGCTTTCCTGCTTTCCAGATTCAAACCAATTCACCGCCGCTTCGACGGGTGTGTGATCGGGGCGCGGCGGCGTTGTCAGCTCTAGCCACCGTCTCCCCTGCCCTCTTCTTTTGGGAGCATGCCGATGGGGGGGCGGCGGTCCGCTCCGCTCAGGCCTGTTCTTGGATCAGTTCGCGCCGGGCGCCGGTCAACAGGCGCTCGACGAAGGCCGTGGTGTAGGTTCCGCGGCGGAAATCCGGGTCCTGGAGGATGGCCTGGGAGAAGGGAATGGTGGTCTTGACCCCGGTGATCATGTACTCGCCGAGCGCGCGGCTCATCTTGTCCATCGCGTCGGCGCGGTCCTTGCCGTAGGTGATCAGCTTGCCGATCATCGAATCGTAGTAGGGCGGGATGGTGTATCCGGCGTAGGCGTGGGAATCCACGCGGACGCCGCGGCCGCCGGGGGCGTAGTACATCTCGATGCGGCCGGGGCTGGGGCGGAAGTCGTCGAAGGGGTTCTCCGCGTTGATCCGCGCCTCGATGGAGTGGCCCTTGAACTGCACGTCGCCCTGGCTCATGGAGAGCTTCTCGCCGGAGGCGATGAGGATCTGCTGCTTCACGAGGTCCACGCCGGTGACCTCCTCGGTGATGGGATGCTCGACCTGGATGCGTTTGTTGACCTCGAGGAAGTAGAAGTTCCCGGCGTCGTCGGCGATGAACTCGACCGTCCCGGCGTTGGTGTAACCGGCGACCTCGGCGATGCGGAGGGCGGCCTTGCCCATCTTCTTGCGGTGGTCCTTGAAGTCCTTCCGCTCGAACAGCGGGGACGGCGTCTCCTCGATCAGCTTCTGGTTGCGCCGCTGGATGGAGCAGTCGCGTTCGCCGAGGTGGATGATGTTGCCCTTGGTGTCGCCGAGGATCTGGAACTCGATGTGGTGCGGGTTCTCGATGAGCTCCTCGATGTAGACGCCGCTGTTGCCGAACGCCTTCTCCGCCTCGGTCCGGGCCGCGTGGTAGCCTTTGACGAGCGAGATGTCGTTGTGGGCGGCCCGCATGCCGCGGCCGCCGCCGCCGGCGACCGCCTTGATCATGATCGGGTAGCCGATGCGTTTGGCGACCGACAAGGCCTCCTGCTCGGTCTCGACCAGGCCTTCGGAGCCCGGAGGCGTCGGCACGCCGGCCTTCTTGGCGAGGTTGCGGCTGCTCGATTTGTCGTGCAGGGCGTTCATCGCGGCGGACCGGGGCCCGATGAAGCGGATGTTGCAGCTCTCGCAGACGTCGGCGAAGTGCGCGTTCTCGCTGAGGAACCCGTAGCCGGGGTGGATGGCGTCCACGTCGGCGATCTCCGCGGCGGAGATGATCCGGTCGATGCGAAGGTAGCTGTCCGTGCTCGGGCCTTCACCGATGCAGATCGCTTCGTCGGCGACCTGGACGTGCATGGAGTTGGCGTCGGCCTTGGAGTAGACGGCCACCGTCTTGATATTGAGCTCGCGGCAGGCGCGGATGACGCGCATCGCGATCTCACCGCGGTTGGCGACCAGGATTTTCTCGAACATTGGGAAAGATTGGGAGCTGCCGGGCGGGAGGTCCACGCCGGACGTGGGCGCGACCGGCGCGGAGCTATCCACGCCGGCGGCTGGATCGGTTCAGAGCGGGCGGATCTTGAAGAGCGGTTGGCCGAACTCGACCGGCTTGCCGTTCTCGACGAGCACCTCGGTGACCACGCCGCGGGCCTCGGCCTTGATCTCGTTCATGACCTTCATCGCCTCGATGATGCAGACGACGGTCTCAGGGCCCACCTCGGTGCCGACCTCGGCGTACGGGGCGGCGTCCGGTGACGGGGTGAGGTAGAAGGTCCCGATCATCGGCGACTTGATCTCGGCGTCGTTGGCGGAGCTCGAGACGGGGGCGGGGGCGGGCGCGGAGGAGCCGGACTGGCGGGACAACGGGGCGTAGGCGGTCAATTCGGGGTCGTCCACCGGGGTCACCGCAGGACCGCTGGAGCCGCCGATGGGCCTCTTCAGCTTGATCTTGAAATCCTTCTCCTCCAGTTCGAACTCCGAGAGGGAGTTCTTCCGCATCAGATCGATGATTGATTTGATCTCTTTCAGGTCCACGTCGAATCCGGGTTGGGCCGCGTCAGGGGTTCACGGCAGTTAAAAAATGCGGTCGGAAAATGAAAAATGAGCAGATCCGCTGTGTTGGTCCTGCTCATCTCCAAGTCATACGCGGGCCGCACAGTAGGAATCGGTCCGAGAGCGGTCAAGCGCCTACTCAGTCGGCAAATTGGTGTCAACCGACGGATAATTCGAGGTTTACAGAGGTTCGTTAATGCTAACGGCAGCCTCCAGGCCCAGCAGATAGGATCGGGCTCCGAACCCTGAGATCTGGCCCCGGCAGACCGGCGCGATGAACGAACGGTGCCGGAACTCCTCCCGGGAGTGGATGTTCGAGAGGTGGATCTCGATGGTCGGCACCTCGCACGCGGTGATCGCGTCCCGGAGGGCGACGCTGGTGTGCGTGTACGCAGCGGCATTCAACACGATGGCGTCGGCTTTGCCACGGGATTGTTGCGTCCATGTGACGAGCTCGCCTTCGTGGTTGGTCTGGCGGAACTCGATCACGACCCCGAGGGCTTCCGCGCGCTCCCGGACCATGGCCTCGATGTCGGACAGGGTGGTGCGGCCGTAGATCTCGGGCTGACGGGTGCCCAAAAGATTCAGGTTCGGGCCGTTGAGGAACAGCACAGTCATCGCTGGAATGTTTATAGCGTCAGCCGGCCGTGCGCGTCGACCGGGAAACCCCGGGCCGGACGCGGGCAAGCCGGACGCCGCCACGCCGATCGCCCGGCGGCGCGCCCGGTCAATCCTCGCTGAAGAGGTACTCCAGGTCGTCCTTGGAGAGGTTGCTGGCGAAGCCTTCTTCGCCGAGCACGTCCGAGATGGTCTGGGATTTCCGTTGCTGGAGCTCCCAGATCTTCTCCTCGACGGTGCCCGGGGCGATCAAGCGGTAGGCGTTGACCGTCCGGGTCTGGCCGATGCGGTGCGAGCGGTCGATGGCCTGGGCCTCGACGGCGGGGTTCCACCACGGGTCGTAGAGCACGACGTAGCTGGCGTTCGTGAGGTTGAGCCCGGTGCCGGCGGCGCGGAGGGAGAGCAGGAACACGCAGGGGTCGGGATCCGCCTGGAAGGCGTTGACGACCTCTTGGCGCCCTTTGGTCTCGCCGGTGAGGATGTGCGTCTTGATGCCGCGTTCTTTGCAGGCGGCCTCCAGCAGGCGGAGCATCTCCACGAACTGGGAGAAGAGCAGCACCTTGTTGCCCGATTGGAGGACGGGCTCCAGGAGCTCGAACAACGTCTCGGTCTTGCCGCTCGCGCTGTCGTTGCCGACCAGTTTCGGGTGGCAACAGATCTGCCGCAGGCGGGTGAGCGCGGCGAGCACGTGCATCTTGGACTTCGCGACGCCCTTCTCCTGGAGCGTCTTCATGACCTGCTCGCGGCTGCGACGGAGCTCGGCGAGGTAGAGCTTCCGCTGGTCCTCGTCGAGGTCGCAGTCGCGGCGCTCCTCGATGCGGTCGGGCAGGTCTTTG
>JANNAJ010000314.1:0-3465 GCA_031384285.1 Verrucomicrobiota bacterium | reverse complement strand
AGGGGAGCATCACCGCGCCGATCCGCTCGAGGGAGAATTGGGCGTACGCGTGGGCGGCGGGGGACATCGCGGCCCCGGTCGATGCGAAAGAGAAGGTCTCGGCGACCGCGTGGGGCAACATCTCGGCCCCGCTGACCTCCTCGATCGCGTCCATCAGTTTGCCGAGGTCGGCCTTGAACTTCTCCAGCTTCGCCGGCTGTTCTGCAGCCTTCGTTTCAGCCAGTTCGAGCGCCGCCGTCATGCCGTAGCTAAGGAAGGCCACCGTCGCCTTCACCAGCGCGAGCTGCTCCTTCACATGGGCCAGCCAGAACTTGTCGTCCTTGTTCCAGTCGAAACTCGCGCGCGCCTTGCCCGTCGGGCTGTCGCCGGCCCAAGCGAGGTTGCGGAAGGTGACGTTGCGGTCGGGGAAGGCCGCCGTCAGCCGCATCTCGATGTGCCCGTAGTCACCCTCGCGCTCGAAGAACGTGTCGCCGATGAAGAGCACGCGGTCGCCGGCCTTCAACTCGAACGCATCCGCCGCCCAGGCAGAAGGCAGGAGGCAGAACGCAAAAGGCAAAAAGGCGAACAGGGTGCGGAGATGTCGGCGCATAAGCGTGGCGGTGAGAGACGGCGGCCAGCGTCGCGGCATTCGTCCCGAGAGGCAAGCCGCGGTCGGGGCCAGATGAGCGGAAGCGACCGTCTCCGCGGACACCGTCCCGAGATCCGGGCACGAAAAAGGCGGGCCGGACCGAAGTCCAGCCCGCCCGGATCTTGGGACAGGGATCTTACTGGTACTTGATGACCAGCTTGCCGCCCTGGACCTGGACGCTGACCAAGGACAGCGCCGGGGTGATGCTCAGGTAGCCGGCAGCGCCACCCGCGGGGATGTCGGCCGTGATGGTCTTGTTGGCCAGATCGGAGACGACGCCCGTGAGCGGCACGCCGGTGAGACCGTTCGGGATGGTCGTGCTGATGGTCAGCGTCGACTTCGTCGGTGCCACGCCGACGCGGTAGGTCTTGAGGCCGCCGTTGGCGGTGTCGTTGAGCAGCACCTTTTCACCGGTCGCGTTCACCGAGAACAGCTCGATGTGCGCCCCGCCCGTCACTTCGAGGTAGACGAAGCGGAACGCGTAGATGCCGGCGTCCTGCACGAAGAACTTGAAGTTCGACGAGCCGCCTTCGGCGAGCAGGAAGGCCTCGGAGGTGCCGAGGTAACCGGTCTGCGCGCGGAACCCGTCGTCCACGGTCGCGCCCAGCGTGACCACGCCCTTCGGCAGGTCGACGTAGGTGAGGATCTCGGCGGCGATGCCGTCGTCCGTGCCGCTGGTCCCGGGGATGCCAGGCATCTGGTCGTCCGGGAAGAACGTGCCGCTGGAATCGCCACCGGTCTGGTTCAGGTTGAGGAGGGTGGCGATCTCGAACTTGGTGCCCGAGGCCGCGGCCGCACCGGCTCCGACAGCGGATCCGGCAGCGTTCGCGTCGGCGACGTTGGCGACGATGTTGCCATCGACGTCCTTGAGCTTGCCGACGAGGGCGAGCTCGGCTTCGTCGAGCGTGGCGGGACCGCCGGATTCGTTCTGGAACACGCGCCATCCGAAGCCCGGCTTGGCGGTGTTGACACCGGTGGCCTGGTGCGCGGTGGTGAGCACGGGGACGTTCGCGGCGACGAAGGTGCCCGAGTCCTTGACGAGGTTGCCCAAGGTGTCCTTGGCCTCGATGGCGTAGGAATGAGTGCCGACCAGGAACGGCGTCGCACGGGTGGCGACGAAATCAGTCGCGTCGCCGACCTTCGGCTTGGCCGTGAGGACGATGACGGCGCCGTCGATGGTGAGCTTGGCGGTGCCGGCCTTGAGGATCGACGAGCTCTTGTCGTTCACGCGGAACGAGAAGGAGGCGATGTCGGGGTTGATCGCCGAGAGGAACAGGCGGTCTTCGCCGGTCGCCGCGGTGCCGAGGGAGATGAGGGCCGTCTCCGAAGGTGTCTTGCCGAAGACGATGGCGTGGGCGCCGAGACCGCCCCAACCGCGTTGGCCGGGGGTGGCCTGGTCGCCGTCGTTGATGGCCATGCCGAGACCGAACTTGGTCCCGATCGTGAGCGGCGGCGTGATGCCGAGCGAGGACGCGGGGAGCTTGATCTCGTAGATGGTCTTGTGGTTGATCGAATCGCGGGTGACCACGGCTTCGGTGCCGCCGGGGCCGGCCTCGTGGTTGACGATCACGTCGCCGATGCTGCCTTCGACGCCGCCGAGCGCGTAATTGTACAACGCGACCTGGGATTGCCGGTCGGCGCTGGCGATCATCAACTGGATGGAATCGCCGTTCCACGCGCTGTTCGCCTTGTTCTCATGGTAATCATCGGTGACCACGAAACCGAAGTACACGTTGTCGGCGTCGTACACGACCTGCACCGCGGAGGTCTGGTCGTCCGGACCGCTCCAGGTGCCGCCCGCATACTCCTCGAAGAGCACGTACTTGCCGGTGCCGGAAGCGCCGGACCCCTTGGGGACGGAGAACTTCGGATCGGCGAGCACGGGCACGCCGCCCCATTCACCGAGTTTGCCGTCGACCACGATGGGCTTGGCGGTCGCGCTCGCAGTGTAGAACTCCTTGCCGGGCTCGATGTCGTTCGCTTTGGCGGCGCTCAAGGTAAAAAGCGCGGTCTCCGACGGGGTCTTGCCGAAGACGATGGCGTGGGCGCCGAGGCCGCCCCAACCGCGTTGTCCGGGGGTCGCCTGGTCACCATCGTTGATGGCCATGCCGAGGCCGAACCGGGTGCCGCCGGCGAGCGAATCCAATCCGAGGGAAGCCATCGGGAGTTTGATCTCGTAGGTGGTCTTGTGGGTGGCGGCGTTGCGGGTGACGACCGCTTCGGTGCCACCGGGGCCGGCCTCGTGGTTGACGATGACGTCGCCGATGCTGCCTTCGACGCCGCCCAGCGCGTAGTTGTAGAGCGCGACCTGGGTCTGGCGGTCGGCGCTGGCGATCATGAGCTGGATGGAATCGCCGTTCCACGCGCTGTTCGCCGCGTTCTCATGGTAATCGTCGGTGACGACGAAGCCGAAGTACACGTTGTCCGCGTCATAGATGACCTGGACCGCCGAGGTCTGGTCGTCCGGTCCGCTCCAAGTGCCGCCGGCGTACTCCTCGAAGAGCACATACTTGCCGTTCGGTCCGGATCCCTTGGGGATGGAGAACTTCGGGTCGGCGAGCACGGGCGCACCGGTCCACTCATCGAGCTTGCCGTCGAGCACGACGGGCTTCGGGGCGCGGACGACGGTGTAGAATTCCTTGCCCGGTTCGATGTCGTTCTTCTTGAGCAACGTGATCTCGGCCGTCTCCGAAGGAGACTTGCCGAACACGAGGGCGTGGGCACCGAGACCGCCCCAACCGCGTTGGCCGGGGGTCGCCTGGTCGCCGTCATTGATGGCCATGCCGAGGCCGAACTGCGTGCCGCCGGCGAGCGAATCCAAGCCGAGGGACGCCATC
>JANNAJ010000311.1:0-10291 GCA_031384285.1 Verrucomicrobiota bacterium | reverse complement strand
ACGGCTCGCACGGCGGGCGCGCGCGGAAAGGTCCCACGGGGCGGGATTCGGCGAGCCTCTGCCGGCAAGATGCCGGCAGCACGTTCCGCCGATCCATACCGACTCTTGGTGGATACCGGTAGAACTCGGCTTCATGTTGTGAGCGGCTTGCCCTGCAAGCCGAGCGGGTTGCGGGGGCGACTCGCCAACGGTCCGACCAGAGATCACCCCGACTTGGTATCAGGTCGTCGGCGCCCGCTTCCCGCCCCACGTGAACCATGCGGTGATGGCGAGAAGCGACAGGTTCGCTCCGGCCACGACCGAGGCCACGACCCGATAGGCCGCGAGCGGATCCATCGCGAGCAAGGTCGGCTTCAGCGCCACCAGCGTGGCAACGAAGGCCGCGGCGATCGCGACGACCCACGGCACCACGGCGAAACGTGCCCGGGCGAGGTGGTCGGTCACCAGCACGTTGGCGAGCACGTACGAGAGCATCGCGAAGACGCACCAAGGCACGAGCGGGGCCGCGGCCCAGTTGGCGGGCGTGCGGAAGTAGAGGATCTGCAGGGGCAGCTTCGGCAGAGCCAGCACGGCGATCCAACCGCAAGCCCCGAGCAGCGCGGTGCCCGAGAGGGCCAGGACCAGAGCGTCTGATTTCACGCCGGTGGCGACGCTCCGGGCGATCTTGGGGAACATCACCATCGCCAACGGAACGGTGACCTGGGTCAACGCGAACCCCATGGTGGCCGCCGGAAGATAGAGCTGGCCCAGCGAGAAGGTCTTGGCCTGCGCCGCCGGGATCACCGCCTGGAGATAGACGAGGTCGAAGAGCGACAGCACCGACAATCCCGCCGCACCGGCGGTGTACGGTACCGCGAGACGGATCCAGCCGGACCAATCCACTTCGGCGCCGGGAGCGAGCCAGACGCTCCTCGTGGCGCGGAGGGCGACGAGGAAGGAGAGAGCCTGTCCGAAAACCACCGCGCCCATCGCACCCGCTGCATGACCGCGGAATCCCACGACCACCGCCACCATCGCCCCGAGCCGGCCCGCGCCGTCGAGGATCCCGATCCAGCCGAGCGTGCCGAACTCCTGCCGTCCTTGCAGCAGACCCTTGAACACGGGCAGTGCCAGCCAGGTGAAAGCCGCCGCGAGCGTCGGCCACAGCACCGTCGCATCGGTCAGGTTGAGCCGGCGCGCGATCGCATCGCTCCACACGAGCGTGACCACGGCCAACGCCGACCAGACCACGGCGATCCCGCACAACACGCCGCGCGCCGTGCCGGCGAGCCTGCTTTGGAGGTCCGGCGTGACCGCGGCGGCGGATCGCTGGGCGAAGACGACCTGCAAGCCGCCGCTCGGGATCCCGAGAAGCAGGAAGAGGCGGAGCATCGCGCCCAGCACGCCGTACTCGGTGTCGCCCATCTGCGACGCGACGGGATGCACCGCGGTCATGAACGCGCCGGCCAGGACGGTCGCGGCGGCCAGCCACGCGCTCTGCCGGAAGAATCCGTCCTTGGCCGCGCTCATGCGTCGGCCTCCGCCGGGTTGCCGGTCATCGTCTCGACGGCACGCACCGCGTTCCCCGTGACCGCCCGCCAATCGAGATCCCGGGCGACGCGGCGGCTGGCCGCCAGTCCGAGGCGACGACGCGTGTCGACCGGTACCGTGAGCCACGCGAGGACGGCATCGCCGAAGCTCGCGCCGTCCATCCCGCTGAACTTCATCGCCGGCTCGTCCGCGAAGTAGCGGCGCAGGTTCTCCAACGGCGTGCTGACGACCGGGACGCCGCAGCCGAGATACTCGACCGCCTTGGCCACGAAAGCGCAGTGGGTGCCGTTCGACGCCTCATACGGCACGAGGCCGACATCGGCCGACGCGACATGCCGCGCGACCTCGTCGTACGGGATGAATCCGGTCAGCTCCAGCCGGATCCCCGGGTCCGTCGCGCGCACGCTCGCCGCGAAGCTCCTGAGCGCCGGGGTCTCGCGTCCGACGAAACGGAACGTCGTCGTCGGACGCGCGGCGAAGACCCGCGCCACCGCGGTCCGAGCGATCGGGCCGAGGTGATGCTGGTCGAACGATCCGTGCATCACGACCACCGGCTCCGCGTTCCCCGTTCCCCGTTCCCCGCTCGCACCGGGATGGAACAACGACGGATCGTACCCGTATTGGATCGCCCGGATCCGTTCGCGAGGGAAGCCGGTCGCGGCGAATCGCTCCGCCAGCGGTTCCGACACCGTGAGCACGCCCTCGACATCGTAACGCCGCGGCAAGCCCAGTTCGAAACGGGTGAGCGCCCGGACGACCGGTCCCGGCATGACCCAGCCCGGCCACGTCTCCATGAACCCGGTCAGATAATCCAAGAAGTTCAGCACCACGGGCGTCCGCAACGGAACGCGGAGCTTTCCCGCCGCCACCGCCGCGATGGTGTGCTGGGCGAAGAGGACGTCGTAACGGAACTCTTCGCGCCGCATCTTCTGCTGCGAGAGCAAGGTCCGCCGCACGTGCGCCGCCAGCGCGCCGGGGTACAGGAGGTACTTCAGGTTCCGCAGCCGCGTGTAGCGGCCCATCTCCCAGCGCGTGAACGGATGGATGTTGATGCGGTGCTTCCCGGCCACGGCACCGCGGTCCGGGAAGTCGGGGCAGAACAGGTGCACCTGGTGCCCGCGCCGGACGAACTCGTCCACCAGATAGACCGCCTCCGCGGAACCGCCTCCGCTCGGCGGGTAGAACGGTTCGTGGGTGAGGAAAGCGACGCGCATCAGCGTGTGGCCGGGTCCGGGCCGGGCGGCAGCGGACGGCAGGTCGGTGGGGGCTTCATCCGATTTTCAGTCCAGCGACCGCAGGAACTTCTCGAGCACCTGGGCTCCGCGCTCGAGGCTGGCGACCGAGATCCATTCGTCGTCGGTGTGCGCCTGCGCGATGTCGCCGGGCCCGAACACCACGCTGGGGATGCCGCCGGCGGCCAGCGGAGCCGCGTCGCAGAAGTAATGGACGCCGAGCGTGCGACGACGGCCGGCCGCCCGGCAGAGCGAACGCACGAGTGGCAGTTGCGGATCGGTCTCCAACGGATCGCATGCGGAGAGCCGGAGGTTCTCGAACTCCGCCTTGAGCTTCTTGCGCCGCAGCAACGCCGCGATCTCCCGCTTCACGCCGGCCTCGGTCTCGCCGGGAAGAGTCCGGCGATCGACGGAGATGATGCACTCGTCGGGCACGATGTTGGGCTGCGTGCCGCCGCGGATCGCGCCGACATTGATGGTCGGCGATCCCAAGAGCGGATGGGCACGTGCCGCGAGCTCCGCCGAGTAATCCACCTCGAGCGCTTCGACGACCCCGGCCATCGCATGCACGGCGTTGCGCCCGAGCCGCGGTGTCGCGCCATGCGCGCTCCGTCCGCGCGTCCGGAGCTGCAGCCAGACGTCGCCCTTGTGCGCGGTGACCACTTCGAGACGTGTGGGCTCGCCGACGATGGCCAGATCGGCCTTGTCGCCATGCTGCGCGTGGTATCGGGAGCCGGCTTGGCCGTTCTCTTCGTCCACCAATCCGAGGAAGACGATCTCCGTGGACATCGGCCGTCGGCCGGATCTCGCGACGGCAAGCACCGCGGAGAGCATCGCGGCGACGCAGCCCTTCGTGTCGCATGCGCCGCGGCCGATCACGCGTCCGGACGAGAGCTTCGGGCGCAAAAGCGCGTCGAGCGCCGGGAACCCGACTGTGTCGAGGTGCGGCGCGAGGAGGACACGGTGCTTCACCGGACCGCTGGGTCTCAGCCGGGCGATGATGTTCGCTCGGCCAGGAGCGGCGTCGACTTGGGTCACGTCCAATCCGCCGAACCGCGCCGTCTCGGCCACAAGCTCGCCGACCCGGGCCTCGCCCGCACGGACATCGCCGGGAGGCAGGAAAGCCGGATTGACGCTCGGGACCGCGATGAGATCGAGCAGCAGACGGACGATGGGAGAGGCGACGGCCACGCGGGAGGGAAGCTAGAGGCTCCGAGGTCCTAGGGGCAGGAAAAAGCCCCGGTCCCCGGCGGTCCGGCCGATTCCGGTTTAAATTTGTCCTCGTGCGTAGCCAAATCCGCGGGCCGATGAAGCTTCTCGTCTTTGCCCATGTGCCGCCGCCGCTCCACGGCCAGAGCCAGATGGTGAAGTACCTCGTCGACGGTTTCCACGCCCATCCCTCCTTGGGCATCGAGGTCTTCCACGTCGACGCGCGATTATCCGATGACCTTGGCGACGTCGGTTCAGCCCGGGGTGGGAAGTTGCCGAGATTGCTCGGCTATTGCGCGCGCGCGATCTGGTTCCGCGTCCGTCATGGTGCCGACACCCTGTACTACGTGCCGACACCCCCGAAACGGACATCGCTCTACCGGGACTGGATCGTCATGGCTCTCCTGCGGCCTTGGTTCCGGAAAGTCGTGTTCCATTGGCATGGAGTCGGGCTCGGGACCTGGCTTGAGACCGATGCTCGACCCTGGGAACGCTGGGTCACGCAACGGTTGTTGGGGGGAGTGGCGTTGAGCATCGTGCTGTCGCGTTTCAGCAAGACAGACGCTGAGAAACTCCATCCCCGCGAAGTGGCGATCGTCGGCAACGGTGTCGAAGACCCCTGCGCAGATTTTCTCGCGACCTTGGCGCCCCAAAGGGTTCGCCGCCTTGCACGACGGTCGGCGGGTGGAGGCGATGTGGAGGTCCTGTTCATGGCCCTCTGCACCCGGGACAAGGGAGTCTTCGATGCCGTCGAGACCATCACCATCGCCAACCGACTCGCGGCGGACGGCACACCGCATTTGCGGTTCCACCTGGTCGTCGCCGGCACATTCCCGGACCCGGCTCTCCAAGAAGAGTTCGCTCGGAGGATTGTCCGCGCCGATGCCGTCGGGCGGGTCCGTCAGATCGGGTTCTTGTCCGGTGCCGCCAAGGCCGACGCGTTCCGCGCCGCGGATATCTTCCTGTTCCCGTCCTACTACGCCACCGAAGGCCAACCACTCGGTGTCGCTGAGGCGATGGCCTACGGATTGCCCGTGGTGACCTCCCTCTGGCGGGCGATCCCCGAGATGTTGCCTCCTGGCAGGCCGGGAATCGTCGAACCCCGCCGACCGGACCTCGCCGCCGCAGCATTGCTGGAGGTCGCGAGGAGCGAGGACGGGCTTCGCTATCGGCAGGCGTTCGAGAGCCGCTTCAAGCTATCCGGTCACTTGGCATCTTTGGCGGGTGCCATCAAGAACCTGGTCGCAAGTTAGCGTGTCCAATTGAACACCCGATCCCGCAACTAGTTCCGCAGCTCTCGGCCCCTTCAGATCCCTAAGAGAATCCCGATGGATGCCCCTCGACGGCCCAACCTCTCCCTGATAGGCCGGGATCAACGGCTGGTCCCGGCACGCAACCCCGGGGGTGGTGAGGCGGCCTCCAAGGGTGAAGAGACGTTCCCCGGCGGGAGGCCGACAAAACCCTAATCCACAATAGTCTGGACGAAAGTCCCTACTCCGTGGTATGCAGCCGGGGAATTCCTGGTGCCGAGGAAAAGACAGTCCTAAAATCAAGCAAACAAGGGTCCGCAAATGGTCCCGCTATTGAACCCAGAACATCAGATAGCAAGGTTGCAGTGCGAGTGGCGTGTTTGCGCCACTAGCGGCCCCTTGTGAATTAGCTTGTCAAGAATTGAGTGAACTAAACATAGTCAACCCGATGAACTTCAATACTAACAGCGCGCGCAGGATATTGCGTTGGGCGACAGGAGGCTTGGCGTCCTTCTTGACGGCTGCCTCCGCCTTCGGCCAGACCAGCCTCACCCAGACCGGTTCCATCATCATCAATGATGCGACCCGCCGTGAAACGTCGCCGGGCATCTTCGTGTCCGACACCGCTGCGGCGACGCCGTTCCCGTCGTCGTTGGTGACCAGCAACCTTCTTGGCACCATCGAACGCGTGACCGTCACGCTGAACGGTGTCATCCACAACTACCCGGACGACATCAACGTCGCGTTGAAGAACGCCGCGAGTGGCAAGGTCATCCAGTTGATGAGCGACGTGGGCGATCGTTTCGCCCTCAACGGCGTCAATCTGTCCTTCGCCGATGCGGCTGCTGGATTGCTGCCCGATTCGACGGCGATCAGCGACGGCACCTACAAGCCGACCGATGTGGTCGACACCGCGGGCGACGTCGGTGGCACTGATTTGTATCCCGGCGGCCCGGTCGCTCCGTTCTGTGCCACCTTGGGGGTCTTCAACGGCGATAACCCCAATGGTTCTTGGGACCTCTACGTTGCCGACGACCAGTCGTTCAACTCCGGTTCCATCCGGTCCTGGACGCTGAACGTCTTCACCACCCCGCTCCTCACGGTGACCAACAACGTCATCCCGGCGACGGAGGACACGGTGGTCAACGTTCCCTTGAAGCTGAAGGATAGCGACTCCCCGCTGTCCACCATGACTTTCAAGGTCACCTCGAGCGATACGAGCATCGTCCCCAACGACCTCTTGGTCACGGGTGATGGTGAGGATCGCGTCTTGGTCATCCAGCCCAAGCCCAACGCCAACGGCACGGTGACCGTGACGGTCATCGCAAAGGATGGCGTCGGTGAATCGATTCCGGTCGTCCTGACCGTGAACATCGCCGCGGTCAACGACGCTCCTCTGATCACTTTGTCCACGAACCGCGTGAACACGGTGGTCGGCAAGTCGGCGTCGCTCTCCGCAGTGGTCAACGATGTCGACAGCGTGCTGGCCAACCTCACCATCACCGCTATCTCGAGCAACACGAACATCGTCGAGTCCGCCGGGCTGGTCGTGACCGGCAACTTGTCCACCACGAACCGCACCTTGACCATCAATCCGCGTGGAGCGGCTTCGGGCACGGCGACATTGACTATCTCCATCGTCGATACCGGCTCTGCCGGCGTGTTGGGGACCAACACCGTCAGCCTTGACGTCACGGTGGACGCGGTCGCGCAACCGGTCTTCGCAAGTTCCTTTGGAGCCAACTCGGGCAACATCACCATCGTCGACAACGCCAACGCTTCGCCGTTCCCGGCGACCTTGACGGTTCCGACCAACTTCATCGGCAACATCGGCCGTCTCGAAGTGACGCTCGCAGATGTGACCCACGCGGATCCCGCCGATCTCGCCGTCTATCTGACTGGTCCTGGTCCGACTGGAAAAACCGTGGTGTTGATGGGCACTCCTCCTACCACGAGCGTCCTCAACCGGAGCCGGCTTGAATTCTCGACGGTGGCCGCTTCCACGCTTCCCACGGGATCTGCCATCACCAATGGTGCGTATCTGCCGTCCGGAAACCTCGGTCTGTCCGCTGGTGGAATCACCCCCAACGCCCAGCTCTCCGATTTCGCTGGCACGGATCCGCGCGGTGTGTGGTCCCTCTACGTGGTCGACACGGCCTCGGGCGACGCTGGCAACATTGCTGGTGGGTTCATCCTCCGCATCTTCTCCGCGCCGAGCCTCAACGGTGGTAACGCGATCGCCGCAGTGACCACCGCCGAAGACACCGCGAAGACGATCACGGTTCCCGTGGCGGACTTCGATGGCTCCGTCACCAACGTCGCGACCATGGTCGCCTCAGGCATCGCCAAGGCTACCGTGTCGTCGATTGCCAACGGCGTTGCCACGGTGGTCATCACGCCGGAATTGAACCAGAACGGTTCCACGACGGTCACCTTGACCGCGACGGACAACAACAATTTCAGCACCTCGTCGACTTTCAATCTGACGGTGACCCCGGTGAATGACGCTCCGACCATCAATCCGGTCGCGAAGCAGCTCGTCCGCGTCGGTGGATTCTTCACGGTCCCGTTCACCATCGGTGACGTGGACAATGACCCTAACACGCTCACGATCACTGCGTTCTCGAGCAATGGGAAGCTCGTCCCGAACTCCGCGATTGTGTTGAGCGGCACCGGTTCGAGCCGCACGGCGACCATCTTCCCGAAGGGCATCCTTCCGGGTGATACCGATATCACGCTGACGGTGAACGATGGTGCGCTGACCGCATCCACGACCTTCCCGTTCAACGTCGATGTCTCCGCGGTCTCGTTGTTCGAGAATGCCGCTCAGATCACAATCAATTCCGACAAACCGACCGCTACAACGTATCCGTCCACTTTGGCGGTCTCCGGTTTGGTCGGTAAGGTCACCAAGGTGGAAGTCGCTTTGCTGGGCCTTGTCTATCCCGTCCCGCAGGACTTGGACGTCGTTTTGGTCGGTCCTGGAGTCTCTCCCGTCAAAGTCGTTCTGATGAGCGATGTCGGTGGTTCGACCGCGCTCAACAGCGCTTCGCTCTACTTCGACGATACGGCCTCAACTGGATTGAACTCGGGTGCGATTTCCTCGGGCCGCTTCAAGCCCTCCGATTTGGAGTCCGGCGATGTCCTCCCGGCGCCGGCTCCTGCCGGGCCTTACGCCACCGCGCTCTCGGCCTTCAACAATATCGACCCGAACGGTACTTGGTCGCTCTACGTTGCTGATGACAACGGAACGCCCGCCCAACGCGGTGGTGTGTTCTTCGACGGTTGGAAGTTGAACATCCAGACGTCTCCGAAGATTGTTTCTGTCGGCGACCAGGTCACCGACGAGGACGTTGCCAAGCGCGTCACTGTGACTCTCGGCGACAACCAGCCCGGCGTGAATTTCAACTTCACGGTCAACGTGACCTCCGGGACCAGCATCGACAACGCCTCCATTGTCGTGAGCGGAACCGGTTCGACCCGCACCTTGGTCATCACTCCGAAGGCCAATCTCTTCGGTACCAACACGGTGTCGCTCTCGGTGAACGATGGTCTCGGAAACACCGACACTTCCTCGTTCCAGTTCATCGTGAATCCAGTGAACGACGTGCCGACCATCAGCGCCCTGTCGAACAAATCGACCCAGGCGGCGATTGGAACCGGTCCGATTGCGTTCACTGTGGCCGATGTCGAGACCACTGCGGGTGATTTGATTGTCACCGCCACGTCCTCCAACAACGAGCTGGTACCTGCGGCCAACCTGAACTTGGTCAATGGTGGTGCTGGTTCGTGGTCCTTGAACATCCTTCCTGCCGGAATCAACACCGGCACGGCGACGATCACCGTCACCGTCCAAGAGCCCGCCGGTGGCGGTTCCCAGAAGGTGTCCAAATCGTTCGATTTGACGGTCATTCCGAACTTGGTGTTCGCGAACTCCGCTCCGATCACGATCAACGACAACATCAGCCTCAAAGGCACTCCGGCCACTCCGTTCCCGTCCGTGATCAACGTCAGCCGTGTCGACGGCTTGGTCAGCAAGGTGACGGTCGTGCTCTCCGGGTTCCGCCACGACTTCCCGGCGGACGTGGACATGCTCCTCGTCTCTCCGGATGGGAAGAAATCGATTGTGATGTCCGATGCCGGTGGTGGCACCTCGGTAAGCAACCTGCGATTGGCTTTCAGTTCCACGGCGAGCTCCGATATCCCAAGTACGACGTTCACCAGCGGCACGTACAAGCCGGCCAACTACACCGACTCCGCGGAGACGGGCGAGCAGGGTTTGCCTCTCCCTGCTCCTGTCGGTCCTTACAGCGCTGATTTGACCGTGTTCAACGGCATCAATCCCAACGGTGATTGGAAACTGTTCGTCGGTGACGACACCGGCACCCTTGCTGGCGCGATCGACGGCGGTTGGATCTTGATCTTCGAGACCAGCCCGACCATCAGTGCGATCAGCGCCCAACGCACGTTGGAAGACGTTTCGTTGGTGGTGCCGTTCACAGTGAACGACTCGGATACCGTCTCCACCAAATTGGACGTGACGGCCACGGCGACGCTCCAAAGTCCTGCCGGCCTCGTATTGCCCGCTGGCTTGGTGCTCAGCACCAACACCTCGAACAGCCGAACGCTCACTATCACCCCGAGCGCGAATCTGTTCGGCACGAACGTGATCGAGTTGTCGGTCACCGACGGCACGACCTCTGCCAAATCGAGCTTCATCCTCACAGTGGATGCGGTCAACGACGCCCCGACGGTTTCGACTTCGACCAATCGTGTCATCACCTTGGAGGACACCACCAAGACGATTGTCTTCAACGTCGCCGATATTGACTCCATACCGCTGTTCCGCACGAACATCGTGGTGACCTCGTCCGACAAGTCCCTGGTTCCCAACGGCACCAACATCGTGGTCGGCGAAATCGCCTCGGGTGCAGTGGAAGTCACCGTTTATCCCACGGCCAACAACTTCGGTTCGACCGTCCTGACCTTCAGCATCAAGGACGAGCTGACCACCGTGTCCACTAACGTCACCCTTGAGGTGTCGTCGGTGAACGACTTGCCCACGATCAG
>JANNAJ010000264.1:0-35692 GCA_031384285.1 Verrucomicrobiota bacterium | reverse complement strand
CATTCATCGGCGTTCTTGTCGACCAGCCAACGCCGCGCGTCGCCGCCTTTCGCGAACTCCTTGGCCCGGACCCAGGTCTCGACCGTGAGCTTCGCCGGGTCGAGCGCGGACGAGTGCGGCAGTTCGAGATGGTTCGAGCCGGTCGCGACGAATCCGGCGCCGACCTTGCCGGGCCCGAGGCGCAGTCCCGCCGAGGCCCCGGCGTCGGCGTCGACCGGGCCGAGCAATCTCGCGAGGCGGTCCGGCGAGGCCGCCGCGGCGCGGAGGGTCCGGCTGACGGAGTTGGTCGCCGGATCGGCCCCGAGCAAGGAACGGAGGCGTCCGACGATCTCTGGGTCCGCCGCGGCGGTCTCCGTGGGTCCTTTGGTCGCGGCAGCGAGGTAGCCGCCGAACCCGGACCGGCGGCCGGCGACCAGCGCGGCATCGGCCGCGTGGACCGCAGATTCCGAGGCTTTCGCATTCGCGGCGGTCGATCTCTCGTGCGCTTCGATGACGGCAAGCTGGTCGCGCGAGGCGATCCGTCGCTCGTTGAACTTGGAGACGAAATCCAGGTTCTCCATCGAGCGCGTGCTCTTGAAGATGCCGGCCAAGGCGTAGTAGTCGCGTGCCGCGATGGGGTCGAACTTGTGGTCGTGGCAGCGCGCGCACCCGACGGTCAGGCCGAGGAACGCGCGGCTCACGACGTCGATCTGTTCGTCGACGAGGTCCATCACCAGCTTTGGCTTGTCCTGTTCGGCGAGCATCTTCGGGCCCAGCACGAGAAGGCCGGTGGCCGTCCAGCGGTCGAAGACCGTCCTCTCGGGCACCCCTTCGGTCGGCATGAGGTCGCCGGCGAGCTGTTCGGTGGTGAACTGGTCGAACGGTTTGTCGTCGTTGAAGGCGCGGATGACCCAGTCGCGATAACGCCACGCGTTGGCCATCACCTTGTTTTCGTCCTGCCCGTTCGTGTCGGCGTAGCGCGCAACGTCGAGCCACCACCGCCCCCACCGTTCGCCATAACCTGGCGATGCGAGCAGACGCTCCACGAGGCGTCCGGCCGCGTCCGGTGCGCGGTCCGCCTCGAAGGCCTCGACCTCGCCCGGTCCGGGAGGCAGCCCGGTGAGGTCGTACGCGACGCGGCGGATGAAGGTGCGCCGGTCGGCGGGCGGGGCCGGGACGAGTCCGTGCTCGGCGAGCTTCGCCGCGATGAAGAGGTCGATCGGGTTCTTGGGGTCGGGATTTTTGCCGGGCCCGGAGGGCGGCCGGACCGCGCGGACCGGCTGGAAGGCCCAATGGTCAGGCTTCTTCTCCGGCTCCACCCCGGGCCGTGTCCGGACGGTTCCGGTCTCCGCTTCCGGGAACGTCGCTCCTTGGTCGATCCACGCGGCGAGATCGGCGACGACGCTGTCCGGCAGGCGACCTTTCGGAGGCATCTGGAGGTCCGCACCGCGGTAGCGGACGGCCTCGATGAGCAGGCTCTTCTCCGCGGCGCCCGGCACGACGGCGGGACGGGTGTCGCCGCCCGCGAGCAATCCGGCGCGAGAATCCGTGCGAAGGCCGCCTTTCAGCTTCTTGCTATCTGCGGAATGGCACTCGAAGCAGTGCTCGGCGAGGACGGGCCGGATGCGCTTCTCGAAGAACTCCGCCGTCTCCGGACCCGCCGCGCCGCACGCGACGAAAGCGACGGCGCAAAGGAGCGCCGCTGCCCAGCGGATCGGATGGCCGTGTCGCATCATCGGTAAGCTGGCGTCCAGAGACGGACCGAGGCGAGCGATTCTTCACGTCGGATCCAGCAACGGCCGCCACACGCGGCTGTGGGTCGTGGTGACGAGGTCAGGCGAAGGACACACGCGACGCCCCGCGCGGTAGGGCGAAGCAAGCGGTGACCTGGTTTCCCGCGCGGCACCAGGTGCCGGATGACAGACCGAGCGGTCCCGCGACCTCCTTGAGGCCTGTCTCCTCGGCGCCGGCGCGCAGGACCGGAGCCCGGCCGGGCATCGCCTCGAAGCGGACCGTGAAATCAGGGCAGGCGAACGGCGCGTGGAGATCCAGCGCGTGCTCGTCGCGCCCGATGCGGGTCAGCTCCTTCGCCGCCCAGTAGCGGGAGACCTCGCCGAGCTTCATCCAGAGGAGGTTGTCGAACCGCACGTGCAGCCGGCCGACGACCTCCTTGAAGATCTCGAAGCCTACCTCGTAGCCGTTGAAGTAGATGCCGGTCCAGTGCGCCACCATCAACGCCGGTTCGCCCCGGGCGATCACGTCGACCAAGCGGCCGTGCCGGCCGTCGGCGGTGATGAACTTGTCGGCACCGCCGGGCGTGGTGCAGTCCCAGCCGCCCGTCCAATCGCCGGTGCAACCGATGATGCTCACGACGCAGCGTGGGTCCGGTCCGTCGAGTCCCGCGGCAAGTTCCACCCTTGGGGCGACGCTCTCGTCGCCCTTGTCGAAGAGGTGCCGGAAGTAGTGCGGCACCTCCGACTTCGACACGTTCCGGACGGCGTCCAACGTCGCCTGCGCCAGCTGAGGCAGGGCCTTGTTGCCGAAGCTTCCCGGCGTGGTGATGCCGTCGCAGTGGAGGCCGATATCCTTGAGGATCCTCAGCGCGTGCGCCATGTACGCAGCGATCTCGTCGGCGCTGCGGCCGGTGGTCCACTCCCAGTTCTCCATGAACTTCGGCGACAATTCCTGGAAAGGATGCCCGGTCTTGAGGTCGATCACCCGGGTGTGGGTGGTCATCTCCGGATGGATGTCCCAGTTCGGCGCCATCACGGACCGGACGAGCGCGATCGAGTCCCGGAGCTCCTGCGGTGTCCAGCCCGGGAGCATGCGGTCGATCCGGCCCACGCAAGCGGGGAAGGGGACGATGCTGTACTTGCCCTTCACCCCGGCGCCGGCGCACCACTCGCCGAACTTGCGCACGAAGGCGTCGGGGATCTCCACCGGCCACTCGCGCCAGGGCCGGTGGTAGACCGCGGCGGCGCCGGAGAAGGCCGCGTCGAACTGCGGCATGGCGAAGCGGTTCAGGTTCACCAGGCAGGTCGAGTCGTCGATGATCAGGCCCACCGGGACGCGCGACCGCGGTCCGAGCACGGAGACGCCGGCCGTGCGCGCCGGCCGTTGGCCGGGAACCTGCGCGGACGACGTGCCGAAGGCGCCGAGGCCCGAGGCCACGGTCGCGCCGGCGGCGAGCCGGAGGAAATCACGTCGGTCCGTGCGGAGGATCGGCCGGGGCTGCATCCCGACAGCAAAGACCCGGCGACGGGAAACGGGGAGAGGAAAATTCTCGGCGGTGTCGCGGGCCTCAGCGCGGGCCGAGCACCAGCCAACGTGTCACGTAGGGATCGACCTGCGAGAGGATCCAGAAGGCCCAACGCTCGCGGAGCTTCTCCCACCACGGCCGCGATGCCCGCCAACTCGCGGGATCGATGCGCCGTGAGCGGCCCAGCATGTCGGCGAACAGCGCCTCGCCTCCGGCGACGACCTCCGGATCGGTGAGACGGATCATCAGCTCGTGGTTGATGTGCAGGCTGCGGGTGTCGAGGTTCGACGAGCCGACGTACACCGCTCCGTCCACGAGGAACAGCTTCGTGTGGAGCACCTGAGGCTGGTACTCCCAGATCTCCACGCCGGCGCGGAGCAATCCCGTGTAGAGATGCCGCGCCGCGCGCTGCGAGAGCGCGACGTCCGACTTGCCGGGGACGATCACCTGCACCTGCGCGCCGCGCTTGGCAGCCCGGCGCAGGAGGCGGCGCATCTGGAACCCCGGCAAGAAATACGCGGAGACGAAACGGACCGTCCGCGCCCGGGCGACGTCCTCCCGGAGGAGTCTCTGGAACGCGTTCGGCTTGCGGCCGGGACCGCTGAGGAGCAGCTGCGTCCCCGGCGCGATCGTCTCCGCCTGCGGTCGGTGGCCTTTGCCGAGCCGCGCCAGCATCGCGCGAGGCTGGGTCGCGTCGCAGAGCGCGGACATCAGGTCGAACGACCGGGCCAATCCCGCGACGGCGGGCCCCCGCAGCACGAGCCCGCAGTCGGCCCAGCCGCTCGCGACGCCGTCGCCCGCGTAGTCGTCGCTGAGGTTGAACCCGCCGACGATCGCGACCTCGTCGTCCACCACCACGAGCTTGCGGTGGTCCCGCACCGGGAGCCGGCGCGAAGTGAGCGGGTTGAAGATCTTGACCTCGCCGCCGGAACCGGTGACCGGCCGCCAGAAACCCGACGGCAGGGCCGTCGTCCCCAGCGCGTCGACGAGCACCCGCACGGCGACGCCGCGGCCGGCGGCGTCCGCCAAGGCGTCGCGGACGGCCGTTCCGGCGGTGTCGGGCGCGACGATGTAGAACTCGAGCCGCACCGACCCGCGGGCCGCGCCGATGGATCCATGCAAGGTCGCCATGAACTCCGTGCCTGAGCGGAGCCAGCGGCGGTCGGCAGGAAGCTTCGTCGTCACAGCGATGCGAGCAGCGACCGCGCGCGGCGGACCCAGACTTTGTCGCGGTCGCGCTGGAACTTCGGCGCGTGCTGGTCGTCGCTGACGACCTCCTCCAGCTCGGTCCGGGCCCGGGCCCGTTCACCCCGCTTCGCCAGCAGTTCGGCGAACTGGACCTTGGCGCGCGCGTAGGCGTTGTTGTCCAGCACCCGTCGCCACGAGACGGACGCGCCGTCGTCGTTCCCGAGCGCGGTCTGCGTCTCTGCGAGCGCCATCAACGTGTGGCCGTAGTCGTGCTTGGCATCGGCCGCCACGACGCGCGAGAGAAGCGGTTCCGCCTCGCCGGCGCGGCCGGCGCGGAGAAGGCACTGCCCCAGGTGGGCGACGGCATCGACGTCGGACGGATCACGCTGGAGCGACGCGCGGTAGCTTGCCTCGGCCTTCGGGAGCTTGCCCTGGCTGAAGTAGATATCCGCGAGATCGAGGTGGTCGCGGGCGTTGTCGAGGTGATGGATGCGGCCTTCCAGCTCCTTGATGCGCCGGCGCTCTTTCGCCCCGGGCAGCTCGAAACCGCGGGTCGGTCCGCCGCCGGACGCCGGGCCTGCCTGGCGATAGACCATGAAGAAGTAGAGGAGCGCGCTGATCATCGAGAAGAAGAAGATGCAGGCGGCCCAGATCCACTCCTGCCGGCGCAAGGCGTCGATGAACATCCACAACTGGAACGCCGCTACGACCCACATCACCGGGTTGGTGAGCAGATTGCGGGGATCGAGCATCTCCGTGAACAGCGCGAGCATGGACGGCAGGCTGGCGGGGCGGCCGGCGCATTTCAAGCGGTGCGCGAAGGCCCGCCGCCGTCACTTCGTCAGCACGGGCGGGACGCGTTCCCACAACTGCCAGTGCGGCCCCGCTTGGAGGCGCTTCCAACCTTCGGCCAGGTAGCGCGGCGTCGGCGTCGCCGCGGGCAGCGCCACGTAACGGACGCCGTAGCGTCGGAGCGCGCCGGGGACATGGGCTGCCACGCTGCGATAGATGGCCGAGCCACGGGCCAGACTGCGGGCGCGGACTCCCGGGACCTGCGCCCAGAGGCCCGGCTCGGCCGCGAGGTCCCGGGCGAACTTCGACTGGCTCTCGGAGGCGGAAAGTCCGAGCAGAAGGTCGTTGAGGGCCGTCCGTTCATCGAGCTCCGATGCGTCCACCGAGGGGCTGAGGAACGCGGCCCCCAGCAGGGCCCGCGTGTTTTCCTGGATCAACGCGAAATCGGCGAAGCCACGGTCTCCGGCGACGACCGCGTTCGGCTCGAGCGGTGGGGACGACAAGGCGACCCGCTGCTCGACGAACCGTCGCCAGTCGGCGTTCAGGGCGAGCGGTTCCCGGCAACCGGTGCCTTCCCAGACGCGGAACATGATGCCGGTCCCGAGGTGCGCCGCCAAGGCCGCCACCAGCAGTCCCGTCCACCGCGGCCGCCCGGACAGGTGCGGCGCGGCGAGATCCGCCGCGAGGATCGCCAGGGTCACGCCCAAGAACGGCCCCCAGACGTAAGCCCAATGGCCGTCTTGGATGCCGATGCCGGTCAGGATGTGTTGGTTCGAGCAGAGCATCCCGGCGGATGCCATCGCTGCCGACGGCAACAGGTCCCGACGTCGCCACCAGCACCATGCGAAGGACGCGAGGGTCGTGGCGATGGCGACCGGCGGAAACGTGAGTTCGGACAAGCGAGGCACGGGCACGAACAGGTCCACGTTCTGGAGCCAGCCCGGTACCGCCGCATGTTTGGTCCAGGCGTTCTGGGCCAATGCCGGCAGGCCGACGAGGAACCCGATCCCACCGGTGTGGAGATAGGTCTTCCGGGCCGACCGGTCCACCAGCCAGCAGAGGACCAATGCGACCGAAGCCGCGGTCCAATAGTAGAAGTAGCTCCAGAAGAGCAGTCCGAACCCGAGCCCAGACAGGACGATCGCCGACCGCGAGGGCGTCCGGAGAGCGCGCGCCAACAGGCCGACGTGTGCGCACAGGAAGACGAGGCTAAGTCCGGGTGTGATGAGCCTCCATTGGTGGAGGAACTGCGGCCACGAACCGAAAAGGGGGTCGGTTCCGTCGGAGGCCAGGATCCGGAAGAACGCCAAGAAATGGCGGTCCACGAGACGCTTCTCGGTCAGGCCGTGGTCGGCGAGCAGCAGGGCGGTCAGCGCCGCGGCCGCCCATGGACGTCCGACGAACCGGCGCAGCAGCAGGTAGAAACCCGTCGGGAGCGTCAACCCCGCCCAGATGCGCCATCCGAGGGTGATGCCCATCGGGCCGAGGCCAAAGAGCTTCGCGATCCAGATCCCGGGCACCAGCTGCAGGGCGGGATAGATGCTGTCGCCTCCGTCCGGGAGCACCGGATCGGTGAGACTCCACGGATGGTTGTGGTAGGCTTGGGCGCCGACCGAGAGGTAGCAGCCCAGCTCGTCAAGGCTGGCGATCCAGCCTGGACCTTGGCCTGGCAGGGGCCGGATCCAGTGCGGCAGCGTCGCTATGAACAGGCCGAAAACCAAGCAGACCACCCAAGGCAAAAAATCGGACCGTCCCATCCCCGGTGGTCGGACGGACGTGCCTTCGGGAGCGGATTTGGGAGCGGACTCGGGTACGGGCATCGCGTCGGCGCGGTTGATGCTTTTCTACGACCGGCTCGTCAACGGGGCAGCCCCGGTGACAGATCTTCAGAGCTTCGCGGCGAACTTCTCCAATGCGGCGGCGAACTTGGCCGGATCGAAATCGGGCAACGATTGGGCAAGCCGGAAGAGATCTTTCATCTCGGCATCGAGGCGGGTCTCCACGGCACGGTCGGAGGCGGCGAGCAACCGGTCGAGCGCCAGCACGAGACGTTCGCCACGGCGGGCTTGGATCTCCGCGGGCGTCCCGGCGTCCCGGAAATCCTCGGTGGCCGAAGCCAACTGCTTGAGCACGGCGGCGGTCAGCCCGAGCGCCCAAGGTCGGGCGGCGATGTCTTTCGCGAGGTCGTCGGCCGCGGCGCGGGTCTTGTCGGCCGAGGACTGCACGGCGAGGGATGCGAAGGTGTTTTGGCCGATGGCCCGCGAAGCGCGTTGGACCACCCAGAGCAGGCCGGCTTGGCGGGCGACGAGGCGACTGTCGGATTGCCCGGGACGGGCGAGCTGCCAGCTCACCTCGCGGAGCGCGACCGCTTGGCCGACGAGCCACGCTTGGCCGCCGTCCCAGCCGGTGCGTTCCATCCAGTGGCGCGGTTCCCCTGCTGTCTGGCCGTCGAGCTCGAAGATGAGCTCCGGATGCCCGGCCTTCAGGAGTCCGCGGTCGACGTTCTCGTGGCAGGCGACGCAGGTGTTGGCGCGGACGTACGGGTTGCGCAGGTCGCGGAGGCCGGCGGCGACCTTGTCGCCATGCGTGTAGCCGTCCTTCGCGGTGCGGGTGTGCGCCCGGATCCACGGCTCGGCCGGGCCGTGGCAGGTCTCGCAGGAGACGCCGTCGCCGCGGTCGAGCGGGCCGATGCGCTGTGCCATCGGGACGTCGGCGAAAGGCGCATGGCAGACCGTGCAGCGGGCGTCGTCCGACACGTCACGGATGCCGGCGGCAGCGCCGATCTGCACGGACCTTGCCATGGTCAGCGTCGCGCCCGAGCGGCGGTGGACGTCCTTGGTGTTCCAGCGGACCCATTGGTCGCGCTGGTCCCCGGCGCCGCCGTGGCACGAAGCCGTGGCGCAGGAGCTGGCGCCGATGTAGCGGGCCAGCGCGGATTCCGCGCGCGATGGTGTCGCCGCGAAGGAAAGGGCCGCACCGAAAGAAACCGCGCGGAGGCGGGCGAAGAAACTCATCCGGGCCCAGCAAAGAAGTTTACTTCGCACACCTCGGTTGATAATCAACCGTCTAGCACGATGCAAACCCTTCTCCTGATCTCGGTGGAAAGTGCACGGGCGAACCCGGGGCTGGTGATCGGCTTCGGACTGCTCGCCGCCGTGGCTGCCCAGACAGGCCTGGCGGTCGTCAGCTCCGTCCGGAGGTTGGTGCAGCAGCGGAGGCAGTTCGCGCTCGAGAGCGAGAGGCTCGCGTACGAGGTCCGGCTCGCGAAGAGCCGGTGGGACCAGACGGAGCAGGAGAAATCTTCTTGGAACGGGTGGCGCAAGTTCCGGGTCGCCGAGAAGCTCCATGAATGCGAGGATGTCTTCTCTTTCGTGCTCAAGCCGCACGACGGGAAGGCGATCCCGGCCTTCAAGGCAGGCCAGTATCTCACCTTTGGTCTCGATATCCCCGGACGGGACAAACAGGTGGTGCGCTGCTACTCGCTGAGCTCGGCGCCTTCGGACCGCGATTTCTACCGGGTCACGATCAAGAACGAGAAAGCCCCGCCCGACAAACCCGGCGTACCGCCCGGCGTCGGGTCCAGCTTCTTCGCCGATGGGGTCAAGGACGGCGACATCCTCAACGTCAAGGCGCCCGGCGGCCACTTCTACCTCGAGACGGAGAAGCAGACGCCCGTCGTCTTGATCAGCGCCGGCGTCGGCGTCACGCCCGTCCTGTCGATGGCCCGCGAGATCGCCGCCATCGGGTCGGAGCGCGAGACCTGGTTCTTCTTCGTCTGTCGCAGCCGGGCCGACCACATGCTCAAGGCCGAGGTCGAGCAGCTCGCGGCCCGGTGCGACAACATCCGGCTCCACGTCTGCTACTCGAAGCCCGGCCCCGCGGACGTCCAGGGCAAGGATTTCCACACGGCGGGCCGGCTCACGGCCGACGTGCTCAAGGCGGCGTTGCCGTCCAGCAACTACGACTACTACATGTGCGGCAACGGGTCGTTCATGAAGTCGATGTACGAAGGGTTGATCGGTTGGGGCGTGCCCGAGGCGAAGATCCACTACGAGGCGTTCGGGCCCGCGACCATCAAGAAGACGAGCGACACGCTGACCCTCCGCAAGGCCGACGCCGGCGGCAAGGTGGTCAACGTCACCTTCGGGAAATCCGGCAAGGTCGTGCGCTGGGATCCGGCGCTCTTGAACCTCCTCGACTTCGCTCGCGCCAACGACGTCCGGATCGATTCCGGCTGCTGCGCCGGCAGTTGCGGTTCCTGTTCGGTGGCCGTGAAGCAAGGCGAGGTGGAGTACCTGTCCAAGGCCGATCCGGGCGAGGCCGGGTCTTGCCTCACCTGCGTCTGCCGGCCGAAGGGCGATCTCGTGCTCGACGCCTAGGTGTCCGCTTCCGAACCCATGGACACGCCCCGGAACCAGATCGAACGCCTCGGGCGTCAGGACAATCCGTTCGACCCGGAGTTCCCTGACGCAGACCTCGACCGGATCGCCTCGCTCGCGCCGTTCAAGGACATGGACCCGGAGAGCTTCCCGAAAAAGCAACCGCTCCGGACCATCCTCCGGAGCGATACCCGGATCCGCCGCTTCAAGCGCGGGGAGATCATCGTCCGCGCCGGCGACTACGGGTCCTCCGCGTTCATGATCGTGGGCGGGGACGTCCGCGTCGTGTTGCCTCCCGGCCTCCCGGACCGGGTGCTCGGCCGTCGCGAGCCGGCGAAGCGGTCGGTCTTCCGCGCGGTCGCCCAGCTTTGGGCGAACCATCGGAACCCCGAGGTCCGCACCCCTGAGGAATTGGGCGGCGGCGGCGGCGCGGACCCGGAGAGCGGTTCGCGGGTCTTCTTGCAGGATGTGCCCCGGCTGATCGGGAAGAACAAGACGGTGACCCTCGGCCCGGGCGAGTTCTTCGGCGAGATCGCGGCCCTCAGCCGCATGCCGCGGACCGCGACCGTCCTGTGCGATTCCGACGACGCGGAGCTTCTGGAGATCCGGTGGCAGGGGCTCCGCGACATCCTGAAGAACGATGCTGCGCTCCGGGCGCACATCGACGCGCTCTATCGGAAGAACACGCTTTCGAACGCCCTCCGTTCGTTCCCCATCTTCCAGCATCTCGACGAGGAGCAGCTCGCCCAGGTGGCCGCCCAGACCCAGTTCGGGACCTACGGCGAATACGACTGGTCCGGGGACTACAAGAAGCTCGCGAAGGCCGGCACGAACTCGGTCGACAAAGAAACGGTCATCGCCCAAGAGGGCGATTATCCGGACGGGGTGATCTTCATCCGGTCCGGGTTCGGGCGCCTCTCCAAGCGCTTCGGCAGCGGCCAGCGCACCTTGAACTACCTTGGCGCGGGACGCTGGTTCGGCCTGCGGGAGATCGCCCACAATTGGCGGGATCCCGGTGCGGCGGTCCCGTTCCAGTTCTCGCTCCGCGTCATCGGGTATACCCACACCCTCTTCGTCCCGACCCGGGTCATGGAGCAGGTCGTGCTGCCCGGCGCGCCGAACGCTCTTCTGCCGGGGCCGCTCACCACGGACGAGCTCGACGCCGACGATGACGATCCGCTGAAGGAGCAGGGCGGCTTCGCGCAGCGGATCGGACCGGAGCTCATGGAGTTCCTCACGGGCCGCCGGATCTTCAACGGCACGGCGACGATGGTCATCGACCTCGCCCGTTGCACGCGGTGCGACGACTGTGTCCGTGCCTGCGCGGCGACGCATGACAACAACCCGCGCTTCCTCCGCCAAGGCCCGGTCAGCGCCGGGATCCAGGTGGCGCAGTCCTGCATGCATTGCGTGGATCCTGTCTGCATGATCGGTTGCCCGACCGGGGCGATCCACCGCGACGCCTCGGCCGGCGACGTGGTGATCAACCAGGCGACGTGCATCGGTTGCACGAGTTGCGCGAACAACTGCCCTTACGACGCCATCCGCATGGTCGAGGCGCGGGACACGGGCGGGGACTTCGTCACGGACAAGGAGTCCAGACCCGTCCTCAAGGCGACGAAGTGCGACCATTGCATCGACCAATACGGCGGGCCCGCATGTGAACGGGCCTGTCCCCATGATGCTTTGAAGCGCATGGACATGACCCGGCTCGACACCTTCGCCACCTGGTTGCACCGATGATGCGCACCACCGTAAAACGCCGTCTTTCCGGGGTGCTGCTGCTGGTCGCGGCCGTGGTCGCCTTGTCCTGGGGACACCGGCAGCTGGCGCCGGTGATGCGGCATCTCGCCTACCTCAGCGGTTGGCTCCTGCTCGCCGTCTGCTTGTTCCTCACCGCCTACAACGCGCGGAAGAAGCTGCCGTTCCTTCCTCTCGGGAACTCCAGGACGTGGCTCCAGCTCCATGCCTACGTCGGCTACTTCTCGCTCGCGCTCTTCCTCGCCCACACCGGTTGGCGTTGGCCGACCGGAGCATTCGAAGCGGCGTTGGCTTCGCTCTATCTGGCGGTCGCCGCGAGCGGTGTGGCCGGGCTCGTCTGGTCGCGGATCGTGCCGCGTCGGCTGACGGCCCGCGGATGTGAGGCGCTCTACGAGCGCATCCCGGCCATCCGCCGCAAACTGGCCGAGGATGCCGAGGCTCTGGCGCTGGCGTCCGTCGCGGCGACCCGGTCCACCGCGGTCGCGGATTTCTACAAGCTCCACCTGGCCGGGTTCCTCGGGCGGCCGATGAACGGATGGAGGCATCTCGCCGAGGTGCGGAGTCCTTTGATGCGGATCGAAGCCCGTATCGCCGACCTCGACCGGTTCCTCGCCCCGGAACAGCGCAAGGTGCTCGGGGAACTCGCCGTGATGGTCGCGCAGAAAGACGGCCTGGACTACCAGAGATCCCTGCAGCTGAGCCTGAAGCTCTGGCTGTTCGTCCACATCCCTCTCACCTACAGCCTTCTCATCCTGACCGTCCTCCACGTCGTGCTCGTCTTCGCCTTCTCGGGAGGGGCAGGGGCCAACTGATGACCGACAATCTGCCATCTCCAGGATCCGATCCTGCGCGCTATGAACGGCCGTCCGATGCGTGGGTCTGCGGTCATGCTTGCGACGGGAAACCGTGCCGCATGGGGCCGACCGCGGGCGGTGCCTGCCGCGCGACCGCTGATTGCCGACCCGTCCTGGACAAACTTCAGGGCGAAGAGAAGGGCGCATGGCGATGCACCCGGGCCAAGGAACACGGCGGGCCGTGCGTCGACGGACCTCGGCCCGATGGTTCGTGCGGATGCCCGGCCGTGGTCTGCGCACCGCAGCGGACCCTCAGGAATCTCCGCGGCCGGACCACCCTTGCGGTCGTCGCGGTGACCTTCGCGTGCTTGCTCATCGGGCTCGGAAGCGGATGGCGTTGGAGGATCCTCTCGCCCCGGACCGTGTCGAAGCCCCACCAAGGTGATTCCTTCGCCCGCGTTGCCAAAGAACGCCTCGATGCGCCGAACAGTTGTGCCGCCTGCCATCGTGCGGCCGCTTCGGGCGTCGCTTCCTGGGCCCAGATGGCGTTGCGCTCGCATCCTGCGCCCTTCGGGAAGGACCAGTTCGCGAAGCTCCCGGCCGGGGTGGTCCCGATGAGCGCCATGGACCGACAATCGTGCGCCGTCTGCCACGACCAGCATGAGTTCCATCAGCCCAACGTGGTCCAAGGTCACTCGTGCTCGGTCTGTCACGTCGAGCACCAAGGGCTCGCGATGGCCGCGCCGGAAGATGTGCAGTGCGCACGTTGCCATGACCATGCGGACGTGATGCAGCAGTCGTCCGCCAAAGGTCTGGGCATCGGGTCCGAACGGTTCGACCCGCCGGTCCAAGCGGGCTTGATCGCTTTCCGGACCCCGCGCCCGCCGGGCGGTCGCACGAACTTGATCGCGTCGTTCGGGCAAGGGCACCCGGATTTCGGCGTTCGCGCGGGCGGCCTGAAGGACCCGGACACCTTGAGGTTCAACCACGCCCTGCATCTCGGCGAGACCGTCCGCTTGGGCGGGAATCCGCTCGGGTGCGTCGATTGCCACGTGCCGGACGCCACGGGATCCTACATGGCGCGGATCCGCTACGACCAGCATTGCGCGGCGTGCCACGACCTGCAGTTCGATCCAGTGCATCCGGAGCTCAAGCTCCCGCATGGTGAGGTCGCAGCCGTCCGGGCGAAGCTGCGCGGACTGCCGTTGCTCTACGCCGAGATCAAGACGAAGGAGCTGGTCGCGGCGGGAAGTCCGCCCCGCCGGGACGAGGTCGATGCGTTCGCACAGCAGAACGTCACGCGGATGCGGCAGACCTTCGGCGGCGGTGAATCGCTGGAGAAGCTGGTGCTCTTCACCGGGGATCCGCGGCAGGCCCAGCCCGGGATCAGCGCCGAACGGCGGGCCCACTACGCCGGTTGCGCCTACTGCCACGAGGTCCGTCCCGACCCCGGCTCCTTCGCGAAGGTGACGCGCCCGGTGATCCCGGACCGTTGGCTCCTGGGCGGACGTTTCACCCACGAGAAGCACGGCCAGATGAGCTGCGACGGATGCCACGCCGTCCGTGAGAGCCGCACGACTTCCGACATCAATCTGCCATCGCAGGCCTCGTGCGCCGATTGCCACAAGCCGGGCGGAAGCGCCCGCTCGGAATGCACCACTTGCCACACCTACCATCTGCTCCGCTCGCGGTGATCCGCCGCGACCTTTTCACAGCCAAGGCGTGAGCAGCTGGAGCTCGGCGGACCGGAGTTTCCTCGGGTCGATGCGCCGGGCCAGACCGCGCGCGGCCTCGCGTTGCTGGTTCTCCGCCAGCGCGAGAACGCCGACCAGCTGCCACCGGGGCTCCAGTTCGGTCCAGCGGCCGAGGTCCGCCTCGACCATCGCAAGCGCCGGCTCCGGCCGTCCTGCGCGCAGCTCTGCCAAGGCGGCGAGATAACGCCAGCGCGGTTCTGCCGGGTACTTCTTCGCCAGCATCGCCGCGGTGTCCTTGCCGTGGTCGGTGCCTTGCTTGAGCAACAGCTCGAACCAGGCACGCTCGCCTGCCACCTGGTCGTCGCCCGGGATGTAGTCGTTCAGACGTTTGACGGTGTCGAACACCAGCGGCGTGTCGTCCAACGGGCGCGCGAGCCGCAGCACCTGCAGGCAGGCACCGACCGATTCCTCGGGGTCCGTCTCGATCCGCTGCCAGGCCCGGATGGCGAGGCGGGTGAAGCCGGCGCGCTCCGATTCGCTCGCGATGAAACGGCACTGGCTGACCGACAGGCCGGGCAGCTCGATGGCCGCGAGGAGATGTCCTTCGGCCTCGGCGCGGCGGTCGCGCGACAAGGCTAGGCGTCCCTTGAGGCTGGTCGAGACGAACGAGCCGAGCGGGCCGGCGGCCTCGTTGAGCACCTTCGCGAGCTCGTCCCATCGCCGCGCATCGGCGAGCGCCAGCGCACGCATCGGCGCCCACATCCGGTTGGTGTGGGCGCCGTCGACGGGTATCAGATCCAACAGGACGTCCGAGCCGCCGTGGCGGCTGGCCCAATCGCCGATGACGGGCAGCGTTTCCGCGTCCGCCCGCGGCCAGAGCGAGCGGATCGTCTCGGCGACCACGGCGTTGCTGCGACCGGGTTCGGCCGGCAGGCGGAGTCCAGCGACGAGCAGTTGGTCGCGCAGCCCGTTGCCGGGCCGGGCGGCGACGGATCTTGCGAGCAGCTCGCGCTCGCTTGGCGACAGGTCCGCATCACCGATGAGCAGGTCGGCGGCATCGTCGTGGCCGGGGCCGTTTCCGACCGCGAGGCCCCAGAGCAGGCGGCGTCCTTCGGAGCGGAGCGCAGGGGAGTCGCGCCTGTCCATGAGCAGCCGTCCGAGGATGAGTTGGCTGCGCTCCTCCTCGGGGCGGAGCGACAGGGCGAAACGCGCGGTCCTTGTCGCGGAAGCCAGATCGCGGGCGGCGCGCTGTTGGCGGACCAGCAGGTGGAGCAAGCCGATGTCCTTCGGGTTCTCCTGCAGCAGCGCTCGCAGTTGCCGTGCGGCGAGGTCGACGCGCCCCAGGTCCACCGCCAACTCGACATAGCCGCGGCGGTCGGCATCGGTCGCTTGGCCGGTGCCGAGCAGCATCTCGTGGTAGGTCAGGCCTTGGGGCAGGCGCAGGATGGAACAGTAGCGGGCGGCTGTGCGGAGCACTCCAGGGTCCTCCGGTGCGAAATGGAGCGCCAACTTGAGCCGGACCGATGCCTTCTTGAGTTCGCCCCGGCGAAGGAGCCGCTCGACGTCCAGCGCATGGTCGCGTCCGCGCCTGACCTTGACGACCGGATAGACCGCTTTGTAGGCGACGATCGCAGCGACCGCGAGGAGCAACAGCGCGCCGCCCCATCTGAGCACGGCGTCCCGGACCCGGTCCGGATTCCTCCGCCAACCACCGACCCGCACGACGCCCGGTCTCGGAGGATCCGTGTCCGGTGTCTTCGACATAGCCGGGGGGTCACTTCGCCGGCGTCTCGGGCGGGCGATAGGTGAAGAGCTGCGGGAGCATCGCGGTGAGGGTCGATGTCTTCGGGGCCGCGTCGCCGCGGTAGGGCAGGAAGACCGATACCAGCTCGACGCCCATCAGATGGCGGGCGCTGGGGAAGGGATGGTATTTCTCCGGCAGGACGGAGATACGGGCGGAATAATCCATCTCCACCGGCTCGCCGTTGCGCCAGACGCCCCAGAGTTGGAGCGCCTTCAGGTCGCTCTTCTCGAAGCGGAAGAGCAGCCACCGCAAAGGGCGTCCATCGAGCGAGGCCTCGACGGTCTCGACGTCGCCGACCTGCTTCCAACCGGAGCCCGGCATGCAGATGTCCGGCCGGTGGTGCAGCGCGGTCTTGCTCATCGGCGACGGCCGCCAGAAGAGGTGGTAGGCGTCCACGAAACCCGCCGGTGCCGTCGAGGTCCGGTGCCGCACCTGCTCGCCTTCGGTGGCGCCGAGACGTCCCCAGACCTGCTCGTCGAACGGTTGCTTCTCCGTGCCCGCGGTCTTGTCGATCTTGGCGGTGAAGTAGGGCGTCGTCTGCGGTTTCACCTGGAGGGTCAACACGTGGTACCAACCGTGCACGACGGCGAACATCAGCGCGCTGGCGGCGAGGAGCGGCCGCAGCTCCGGCACCGCGGTCCAGCGCAGCCCGGCGAGGCGCGCCTTCCACGGCCCTCCCGAGCCTTCCGGCCAAGGGGCGCCGCCGCGCGGCTCGAGCAGTTTCCCGACGCCGTAGATGAGCGCGTAGAGCGAATACATCGCGATGTTGCCCACCATGTCGTGGGCCTTGTGCATCGCGTCGCCGCCGCCCTTCTCCATGATCCAGCAGAGCGTGAAGGTCCGGACGAGGTTGCTGGTCAGGGCCAGCAGCACCGCGAAGGCGACCAGCCCGATCCGCCGCCGCCGCGTCAGCCACAGGAGCTCGCCGACGGCCAGGCTCACCATGAGGCCCGATTGGAGCGACCGGATGCCGCTGCATGCTTCGACGATGCCGACCGGTCCTTTGGTGAGATGCAGCACCGCGCCTTCGAGCTGCACCGGCACGCCGAGCCACAGGAGCATCTCCGACACGACCTGCGCGACGTTCGTCATCAAGGCCTGTTGCACCGGCGTGGCGATCTTCGCGGGCCACGGGACCGCGGTGAGGAAGAACAGGACCGGGAACGCCACCGTCGCGAGGAGCCGGCGTCCGCCCAACCACCACGCCCCGGCCAAGGTGAAGCCGACCGTCGCGAGGTTGATCACCCAGAGCACGACACCGGACTGGAAGTATTCGATGCGGTAGACCTCGAGCGGGAACAACCCGAGCGCCGGGACCGCCAACAGCCAAGGGTTCAACCCACGTCGGCCAACCGGTCCGCCTGTGGCGACCTGCCATGCCGGCGGGTCTGTTTGGCCGAGCCGCTTCCAGAGGTAGAAGACCATCAGGACCGGCACGATGAAGCCGTACGAGTAGTCCGGATTGGTCTGCCAGAACGGTGCATCGATGCCGATCGCCCACGTCCAGAGCGCCGCGAGCAGCGCCAAGAACGGCCAGTCCCAGCGCGCGGCCGGCACCGATGCGGTCTGAGGCGCAAGGGAGGTCGTTTCAAGCGGGGCCGCGGACATGTCGGAGGATGTGCAAGCGCCGGACTCCGGGTCAATGCGCCCGGCGGGACCGGGTGCGGTCGGAAGCGGCGGACACCTAGGACACAATCACGGACAGGCCGACGAGCAGGCCCGAGAGCACCATCTTTCCGCCGTTTCGGACTCCGCGCTCGTTTTGCCGGACGTCGTGCCGCGCGATGTGACGGATTTTTCCTTCGCCTTCCCCTTCGCCGCCCTGTTCCATCTGGCCCGTTTAACGAAGGTCCATCCGATGCCGAAGCGCACTGACATCCATTCCGTCCTCATCATCGGCGCTGGCCCGATCATCATCGGCCAAGCGTGCGAGTTCGACTACTCGGGCACCCAGGCGTGCAAAGCCCTCCGCGAGGAGGGCTACCGCGTGGTGCTGGTGAACTCCAACCCGGCGACGATCATGACCGATCCGGAGTTCGCCGACCGCACGTACATCGAGCCCATCACGCCCGAGGCCGTGGAGAAGATCATCGTCCGCGAGAAGGCGGAGATGGCGCGCCTCGGCGCCACCGGAAAGCTCGTGCTCCTTCCCACGCTGGGCGGACAGACCGCGCTCAACACCGCCATGAAGCTCCACCACAGCGGTGCTCTGGAGCGGCACGGCGTGGAGATGATCGGCGCCAAGGCCGACGCCATCCAGCGCGGCGAGGACCGCCAGGTCTTCAAGGACCTCATGCTCTCCATCGGGCTCGACGTGCCGATCTCCGGCACGGCCCACAACCTCGAGGAGGCCCGCGCCGTCGCCGAGCGGATCGGCCGCTACCCGCTCATCATCCGGCCCGCCTACACGCTCGGCGGCACCGGCGGCGGCATCGGCTACAACCGCGAGGAGTTCGAGGAGATCGCCCGCCGCGGCATCGACCTCTCGCCCGTCTCCGAGGTGCTCATCGAGGAATCGCTCCTCGGCTGGAAGGAGTACGAGATGGAGGTGATGCGCGACAAGGCCGACAACTGCGTCATCATCTGCTCCATCGAGAACTTCGATCCGATGGGCGTCCATACCGGCGACTCCATCACCGTCGCGCCCATCCAGACGCTCACGGACAAGGAGTACCAGATCATGCGCGACCAGAGCTTCGCCGTGATCCGCGCCGTCGGGGTCGAGACCGGCGGCTCCAACATCCAGTTCGGTTCCGATCCCGTGTCCGGCCGCATGGTCATCATCGAGATGAACCCGCGCGTCAGCCGCAGCTCCGCGCTCGCCTCCAAGGCCACCGGGTTCCCCATCGCCAAGATCGCGGCCAAGCTCGCCGTCGGCTACCTGCTCGACGAGCTGAGGAACGACATCACGCGCGAGACGCCGGCGAGCTTCGAGCCGAGCATCGACTACGTGGTGACCAAGATCCCGCGGTTCGCCTTCGAGAAGTTCCCCCAGGCCGACCCCACGTTGACCACGCAGATGAAGAGCGTCGGCGAGGCCATGGCCATCGGCCGGACGTTCAAGGAGAGCCTGCAGAAATGTCTGAGGTCGCTCGAGATCGGTCGCAGCGGCCTGGGCGGCGACGGCAAGCCCTGGCGCATCGGCACCGAGATGTACGGCGATCGGGACATCCTCCCGCGCGACCTGATCAGCCGGAAGCTGGCGGTGCCCAATGCCGAGCGGATCTTCTTCATCCGCCACGCGCTTCGGGCCGGTTTCGGCATCGAGGAGATCTTCGCCCTGACCAAGATCGACCGCTGGTTCCTGGTCCAGATCAAGGAGGTCGTGGACTTCGAGGAAGAACTGGCGGCTTCCGGCCACTGAGATGCCTCTGACACCGAGCCAGCAGTTGGTGGCTTTGAGTGATCTCCTTGCGGCGCGGCGGGAAGCCATCCTTTCGACTTGGCGCAAGCTGGATCGCGCCGACCCGGAACAGATGACCGGGCGCGCGCTCACGATCGGGCAGTTCCTCGATCACGTTCCCGCCATCCTCGACGCCTATGGACTCAGACTGCGCTCCCGTCCGGGCGGAGTGGACGCCCGGACGGCCGAGGTTGAAAAAAAGCAAGAAGGGATCAAGCACGGGTTGCATCGCTGGCAGCAGGGCTACCGGTTGAAGGAACTCATCAGCGAATGCGGGCATCTCCAGCTCTGCGTGTTTGAAGAGCTGGGCAGCATCGTCGCCGCGCATCCGGAACTGGAGCCGGCGGTGTTGCTGGAGGCGCATCGCCAGCTGCTCCACCTGATCAATGACACCATCGGCGAGAGCGCCGCCCAATACGAGCGCATGCAGCAGGCGGAAGCCGCCAGCCGGGTGGTCGACTTGACGAGCGCCATGGCGACGGTGGATGAACTCGAGCAGCGCCGCGCCGCGCTCATCCATCAGGCGGTCCACGATCTGAACAGCGACGTTCTCGGCGTCAGCATGGCGGCAACGATGGTCGGCCGGACTGGTATGGACGAAGCCGACCGGGTGGAAGCGACGAAGTTCCTGCAGCGGGCCACCCAAGGTCTGACCACGATGCTGGCTGAATTGATGGACCTGGCGCGCTTGGAAGCTGGCCAAGAAAATCGGGAGATCGCGGCATTCGACGCCGGCGCATTGATCACGGAACTGTGCGACGCCAATCAACCCTTCGCGCACGAACGCAAGCTGTTCCTAAAAGCCGAAGGGCAAGCGGATCTTGATGTCGAGGGCGACGCCGATAAAGTCCGACGCGTGGCGAAGAATCTGTTGGTGAACGCCCTCAAATACACCGTGGACGGCGGCGTCACCGTGAACTGGGGCGAGGAGAAGGAGAGTTGGTGGCTGATGGTCAAGGATACAGGTCCAGGAATGTTGACCGACGCGGGCACATCCATGGTGGACGGCTTGCAAGAAGCCACAGCGAGCGCGAAGGAGTCCGATGAAAAGTCCGCCGCCATCAAGGGGGAAACCTCGCAGGTGCTGCCATCGCCCGAAGAGCCCGTCACCCCGACCGCATCATCCCAGCATCATCCCGGTGAAGGCATCGGGCTTTCGATCGTGAAACGCCTGTGTGAATTGCTGGATGCGAGCCTGGAGATCGCTAGTTCGGCGGAAGCAGGCACGACGTTCCGCGTCGTTTTCCCGCGCCGTTACCGCAGCCATCCTTGACGTGATGCCGGCTGGTAATGTGGACGCCGCGCTCTTCCTTGCGTGAGCCGGGCGACGACTACGTGGTGACCAAGATCCCGCGCTTCGCCTTCCTTCGAGGAGTTCCCCCGGGCCGCCCCCCGGTGACCACGCCGATGAAGCGCATCGGCACCGAGATGTACGGCGACCGGGACATCCTCCCGCGCGATCTGATCAGCCAGAAACTGGCCGTGCCCGACGCCGAGCGGATCTTCTTCATCCGCCACGCATTGCGGGCCGGTTTCGGGATCGAGGCGATCTTCGGCCTGACCAAGGTCGACCGCTGGTTCCTGGTCCAGATCCAGGAGATCGTGGACTTCGAGGAAGAACTGGCGAAAGCGGCCTGAGGAACCCGGAGAGCGACCGGTCCGACGGCAGCCCGCCATCGACACCATCGCGATCGGGCTTCCATCGTCGCCTGCGCCTATCCCGACTCCGCCCGGCCGTCACGTCAGATCGTGATCGAGAGACGTGACGAGGTGATTGCTGGGGTTGGCCACGAAGCCGTCAGAGATGCAACTGGTCGAACGCCCGGCGGTCTCGTTTGGTGGGACGCCCGGTGCCTTTCGGGCGCAGTGATCGCGAGAGAACGGCCTGTTCGCGCGCCTTGGCGTGCTCCTCAGGCGGCGTCAGGTCCTCGGCGTACCGGGGCACGAGCGGCGCGCCGACGCGGGCCGGCGGTGCCCCGAGCACCTTCAGCGTCCGCATCATCGGGCCGGACCGCACGGTGACGATCTCTCCGGGATGGACCTCGCGCGCGGGCTTCGTCGGCACGCCGCCGATCTCCACCTGGCCTGCCTTGATGGCCTCGACCGCGAGCGTCCGTGTCTTGTGGGCGCGCACCGCCCAGAGCCATTGGTCGAGTCGCATGGCGGTGGGTTCAGGGAGATGCCGGCCCGACCGGCGCGCACTTCGGGCAGAGGCCGAAGAACTCGAGCTTGTGGGTGACGCGGGTGAAGCCGTGCCGCCGGGCAAGGGTCTGCTCCAGCTCGGTCGGGAAACAGCCCTCCACCTCCACGACCGCGGAACATCCGGTGCAGACGAGGTGGTGATGGTGCCCGTCGTCACCTTCCTCGAGCAGCTCGAATCGCGCGACGCCGTCGCCGAAATCGAAGCGCCGCACCATGCCCATGTCCTCGAGCGTGTGCAGGTTGCGGTAGACGGTCGCGAGATCGCAATCGGCCGTGCCGAGCGCGGCATGGATCTCCTTGTTGGTGATGGGATGCTGGTGCCGGCGGAGCACCTCGAGGATGGCCTGGCGCGGCGCGGTGATCTTCCGCGACTTGCTGCGCAGCTTCTCGGTCAGCTCCGTCAACGGCTGCTGGATGAGCCGGTGCGGATGCGGATGGCGGGAGCAGGGAGAGCTCATGGCGCGGAGCGGAGCGCCCGGCCGGAGGCCTGCCGCAGACGGCTGGCGGCGAGCGTCGCGAGAAACAGGGCGACGCTGGTCAGCACGATCGACGGGCCGCAGGGAAGGTCGAAGCGGTAGCTCAGGGCGACCCCGCCGCCGCCACCGAGCGCGCCGGCGACGACCGCGAGCACGATCTGCTGGCGGAGGTTCCGGGCGATGTTGCGCGCCGCCGCCGGCGGGATGACCAGCAGCGAGGTGACGAGGATGATCCCGAGAAGCCGGATGCTCAGCGCCACGACGACGGTGAGGACGAGCACGAAGGCGTAGTTCAGCCGTCGCACCGGGATGCCCGAGACATGGGCGAGGTCCTCGCTGGCGGTGAGCAGCGTGAGCGCGTCCAGCCGCACGGCCACCGCCGCGGCGACGACCGCCGACACGGCGAACGCGAGCCAGACCTCCTGCGGACCGACGCTGAGGATGTCCCCGAACAGGTACCGGTGCAGCTCGCCGCGGAAGCCCTTCAGCAGGCTGATCACCACGATGCCGAAGGCGACCGATCCGCTGAGCAGCAACGCCATGATGGTGTCGGTGAGCAGGTCGGTCTTCTCCTTGAGCCAGAGCATCAGCGCGGCGACGCCGAGGCTCACCGCGACCATCGGCAGCGTCGGGTCGGCGAACCCGAGCCAGAACCCGACCGCGATGCCGGCGAGCGCCGCGTGGGAGATGGTGTCGCTGAAGAAGGCCATGCGCCGCGCGGTGACGAACACGCCGATGAGCCCGCACAGCGGCCCGAGCAGCAGGGCCGTGACCAAGGCGCGCTGCATGTAGGCTTCAGTGAACATGGTGGTGCCCGGGGCCGTGGTCGTGGTGGTAGGGCGTCACATGGATGCCGTAGGCCTGCTTGAGCGAATCGGCGCTCATCACCTCTTCGGGCGTGCCTTCGCAGCAGATGACCCCGTTGAGCGCGTACACTCGGGAGGCGTGCCGGTAGACCATCGACAGGTCGTGCGAGACGAGCACGACGGTGAGCTTGTGGCGCCGGTGCACCTCGGTGATGAGCTCGTAGAAGCTCTGCTCGCCGGGGCGGTCCACGCCGGCGGTCGGCTCGTCGAGCAGCAAGAGCTCGGGTTTCGTGAGGAGGCTGGAGGCGATGAGCACCCGCTGGAGCTGTCCGCCGCTGAGTCCGGAGAGCGGCCGGCCGAGGATCCCCTCGAGGTCCAATCCTTCGAGGGCGTCGCGGAGAAGCGCGTCGGTGCGGCGATGGCTCTGCCAGAACCATCCGGCGGTCCCTGGCAGGCGCAGCGCCAGGAACTCGCGGACGCTCAGGATGAAGCTGCGGTCGAGCGGGAGCCGCTGAGGCACGTAGCCGACCCGTTTCAGGACCTTCGGCCCGATGTGCTCGCCGAACAGGCGGATCTCGCCGGCATCGGGCTTCTGCAGCCCGAGCAGGCAACGGAGCAGGGTGGTCTTGCCGGATCCGTTCGGACCGATGAGCGCGACGATCTTCCCGCGCGGCACGTGGAGGTCGACGCCCCGCAGCACCTGCGTGTCCCCGAGGGTGACGCGGACACCGCGCGATTCGATGGCCAGACCGCCGGGATGGAAGCGGATCTCGGCCATGGTCACTTCAAGGCCTGCCGCAGCACGGCGAGGTTCCGCCGCATGCCGTCCTCGTAGCTGGTCGGCGTCAGCGGCCCGGTCTCGAGCACGTCGAGTTCCGCGACCGCGATGCCGAGGTCGTCGGCGAGGCGTTTCGCGAGACGCGGATCGGAGCTGGGTTCGGTGAAGAGGACTTTCACGCCCTTGGCCCGGACGACCTTGAGGAGAGCGGCGAGATATCGTGTCGAGGGATCGGTGCCGGGCACTTCTTCGATGACGCCGACCAGGTCCAGCCCGTATCGGCGACAGAAGTAGGGGAACGCGTCGTGGAAGGTGACCACCGGGCGTCCGCGGATCGTGGCGGTCGCCGCGCGGATCTCCGCGTCGAGCGCGTCGAGCTTCGCGAGATAGGCCGTCGCGTTCATCGCGTAGCCGGCAGCGTTGGCAGGGTCCGCGGCCTGCAGCGCGTTCAGGATGTTGCTCACACCGTGACGGGCGATCTGCGGATCGAGCCACAGGTGCGGGTTCCCTTGCTTGCCCGCGTCGTCGTGATCGTGGTCGTGGGCTGGAGCTGTGCCTTTCCCGGCACCGACCTCGATCGTCGGGAGGTGACGGACCAGGACGGCTTCCGGCAGGCCGTCGGCGATGTGGACGATCTTCTTCTTGGCATCCTTGGAATTGGCGCGGATCGCGCGGGCGAACCAATCCTCGAGGCCGAGGCCGTTCAGGACGATCACGTCGGCCGCCCCGATGCGTTTCAGGTCGCGCGGCCGGAACTGGTAGTCGTGCGGGCTGACGTCCGCCGGCAGGAGGTTCTCCACCGTGGCCAACGAGCCGGCGACGTTGGCCGTCCAGCAATACAGCGGCGGGATCGAGGTGAGGACCCGGAGCCGGGTCGCCTCGGCCCCCGACGCCATCCCGGACGTGAAGCCGACGGAGGCCAGCAGGGCGACGAACCAACGACGGGAAAGCATGGCCGGATCCTAACCGTCGGTTTTATGGATGCAAATCGATTGCATCCATGGTGCGAGAAAAAACCGCTGGCGTCAGCCAGCGGGTTCTCGACGGCACCGACGGGACTAGCTCACTTCATCAACAGCATCTGCCGGGCGCGCTTGATGGCGACGGACAGACGGCGCTGATAGTGGGCGGGAAGGCCGGTGTACTTGCGCGGCAGCATGCGACCGTTCTCCGTCACGTACTGCTTGAGCATCGTGACGTTCTTGTAGTCGATGGCGTCGATGGTGAAATCGACTTTCGGCCTCGGGCGCGGGGTGCGCGAGGACGAATTGCGGCGCTTCTTCTTGTCCTCGAGTTTGGTCTTGCGGGGCATGGCTTACTTGATTTCGCGGTGCAGGGTGTGACGGCGGAGGAAGGGATTGAACTTCTTCTTCTCGACCTTCTCGGTCTGCAGCTTCTTGTTGCGGGTGGTCTGGTAGCGGGAGGGCGGCTTGCCTTCCTTGCGCGCTTCCGTGCACTCGATGGTAACGACTTCGCGGGGCATAAATCCTTATTCCTTCTCTTTGGCTGAGGGCTTCTCGTCCGGCTCGTCGTCGCCTTCGTCGGCTTCCGAGCCGCCGGCGGCATCCACGGTGCCGAGGGCACCGAGACGACGTTGCTTGAGGGCACCTTCCTTCTCCAGCTGGGCTTGGGCCTCGACCGTGAAGCGAGCCCAAGGAATCGCTTCGAGCCGGGCTTTGGGGATGACCTTCTGCGTGAGCTCGCAGACGCCGTACGTGTCCTTCTCGATACGCTTCAACGCCTCCTCGATCTCATACACCGCGTCCTGGTCGGACGAGAGCAGGCTGAGGGCGAAATCGCGGTCGAAATTGTCGGTGCCGGAATCGCCCATGTGGAGGCTGTAGCTCTCCATCTGGGACTGGGATTCCTTGGCCAGCCCGCTCATCTGGTCGCGTAGGCGGCTGTGCAGGTCGAGCAGGTTCTGGTAGAACTTCTGCCACTCGGGCTTGATTTTGTTGACCGGCATCCAACTCAGGTTGTTGGCCGCGGTCTTCGAGTTCTTCGCCAGCGGGCGGCCCAGGATGGAGGCAGCGCTCGCCGAGCCCACGGTCTTGCCGTGGACCAAGGGGGTCTTCGGGGCCGTCTTCTTGGCCGAATTTTTGTTGGCGCTCACAGTGTTTTCCCGAGCCGGATGCTGGTTTCCTTGGCCGACAGCGCATCCCCGAGGACGGCTGGCCGGAACGAAGGCCGCGCAAAGTAGCAAACGAGCCTTCCATTGCCACAAAAATCTTCCGAGACGGCCCGGGCCCCGGGCCCGCATCGCGGAGCCATCGGGGTCGTTGGCAAGATCGCGGTCCGGCACTACGATGGTCTCGAACGATGGACAAACTCCTTCTGATCGACGACGAGGCCGACGTCCAATATTCCTTCCGCCGCATCTTCGATTCCCCGGAGCTGGAGCTGCACACGGCTTCGAGCGGCGAAGAAGGCCTCCGGCTCATCCCCAAGATCAAGCCCGACCTGGTGCTGTCCGACATCCGCATGGCCGGGCTCAACGGGCTCGAGACGCTCCGTCGCATCCGGCAGCTCGACCCCAAGCTCCCCGTCATCCTCATGACGGCCTATGGCACGACGCAGACCGCCATCGAGGCGATGAAGCTCGGGGCCTACGACTATCTGCTGAAGCCGTTCGACGTGCCGAAGCTCAAGGCGCTCGTCGCCAACGCGCTCAAGGCCGCCCGCGACATGAAGCAAGCGGTCTCGCTCCAGCCGATGCTCGAGGCCGAGGACTACGACATCGGCGTGATCGGCCGCAGCGAAAGGATGCAGGAGGTCTTCAAGCTCGTCGGCCAGACCGCGGCTACGGACGCGACTGTGCTCATCACCGGCGAGAGCGGCACGGGCAAGGAGCTGGTTGCCCGCGCGATCTACCATCACAGCCGCCGGGTGGACCGGGCGTTCCTCGCGATCAACTGCGCCGCGATCCCGGAGAACCTGCTCGAATCCGAGCTCTTCGGCCACGAGAAGGGCGCCTTCACCGGCGCCGCGACGCAGCGGGTCGGCAAATTCGAGCAGTGCGACAAGGGCACGCTCTTCCTGGACGAGATCGGCGACATGTCGCCGACCACGCAGACGAAGATCCTCCGTGTGCTGCAGAACGGCACGTTCGAGCGCGTCGGCGGCAACGAGACCATCAAGGCCGATGTCCGGGTGATCGCCGCGACCAACAAACCGCTCGAGGAGGCCGTCGCCGCGAAGCAGTTCCGTGAGGACCTCTTCTACCGGTTGAACGTCGTCCGCATCCAACTGCCTCCGCTCCGCGAACGGCGGGACGACATCCGGCTCCTGGTGGATTACTTCCTGCGCAAGCTCGCCGGGCCGGGCGGCAAGCCGAAGTCCATAGGGCAAGCCACGCTTTCTGCGCTGGAGGCCTACCATTGGCCGGGCAACGTCCGCGAGCTCGAGAACGTCCTTCGCCGCGCGATGGTCGTGGCCAAGGGCTCGGCGATCCTCCCCGCGGACCTTCCGATGGAGGTGACGGCCGCGACGCTGGCAGCTCGCCCCGCCGCCATGGAGACATCCCCTTCGGCACCGGCGCCGGCTGCGTCATCGCCCCCGCCGGCCCCGCTCGATCTTCCCGCGATCGCCCGGGCGCTCTTCCGCTTCGCCCGCGCTGATCCCAAGCTCAAGGTGCTCCCGGCGGTCGAACGAGAACTGGTGATCGAGGCGCTCAAGGAGACGAAGGGCAACCAGGTCCAGGCCGCCAAGCTGCTCGGCATCACCCGCGCCACGTTGCGCAAACGCGTCGACAAGTTCGGCATCCGGCAGGAGCTCGCCGTCCACTGAACCGTTGCTTGCTCTCCGCGCGCGTTGCCACGACAACGGTCCTGCTGGGGCCGCCTCGGGCCATCAGGGCCGCCCGCGCACCGCTCCTCATCCGCACCGATCGACGAACATGCCCATCCCCGTCCTGACCGCCGGACAGATGCTCGCCTGGGAGAACGCCTCCTGGGCCGCGGGCGCCCGGGAAAAGGACGTGATCGCACGCGTCGGCGAACGCGTCGCGTCGAAGATCCGCGCGATGTCGCGCGCCGGCGACCGCGTGGTGATGCTCGCCGGCCGCGGGCACAACGGCGACGATGTCCGTGCCGCGGCCCCCCTGGTCGCCGACCGCGACCTCAAGCCGATCAATGCCTTCAACCCGGCCCATGCCCTTTCGGACCTCGCCGCCCAGCTCGCTTCCCCCCGGCGCCCCGTCCTCATCGTGGACGGGCTCTTCGGCACCGGCCTCGACCGCGACCTTTCGCCTGAATGGGTCGAGTTGGTCGCCGCCGTCAATGCCTCCGATGTGCCGGTCCTCGCGGTCGACATCCCGTCCGGTCTCGATGCCGACACCGGGAGGCCCCGCGGTGGCGCTGTCCGTGCGACGGTGACGCTCACCATCGGTGCACCGAAACAAGGTCTCCTGCGAGAGGGGGCGTGGGAGCATGTCGGCCGGCTGGAGGTCGCGACGGACATCGGGTTGTCGGCCCGGCCGGAAACCCTCCCCGGGGCCGGTCTCGGGTCCGGCACGATGTGGACGATGCCGGAAGATTTCGCGGGTTTCCCTCCTCCCCGGTCGGTGGTCTCGCACAAAGGCAGTTTCGGGCATCTCGTGATCATCGCGGGCAGCTCCGGCTACCACGGATCCGCGGTGCTCGCTGCGCGCGGCGCCGGTGGCACCCGTCCCGGTCTGGTGACCGTGGTGACGTCGCCGGATGCCTATGTGCCGGTCGCATCGCAGATGTGCGCTCCGATGGTGAAGGCTTGGAGCGGGTCCGTCGCGTTGCCGGAAAAGATCTCGGCGTTGCTGGTCGGGCCCGGCCTCGCCGGAGCCGATGTCCCGGCGTGGCTACGCGCCCAGGTGGTCGCTTGTTGGCGGGATCTGCCGGTCCCGATGATCGCGGATGCGAGCGCGCTGGATTGGCTGGCGGAGGACGTGCGGGGCAACGGCCCCGTTCTGCCGGGCGCCCTCCGGGTCATCACGCCGCATCCCGGCGAGGCGAAGCGGATGATCGGGGACGTTCCGGAGGCGGCAGGGCGTTCGGAGGTCCTCCGGGCGGCCGCTGCCGCGGCGGGCGGATGCCACGTCGTGCTGAAGGGGCACCAGACCCTCGTCGCCGGTCCCGGGCCGGAGGACCCCGTCTTCGTGAACCCAAGCGGCAACCCGGGCTTGGCGCAGGGCGGGAGCGGCGACGTGCTCGCCGGTTTCCTCGCCGGGCTCTTGGCGCAACCGCCGTGCCTCCGTGATCCGCTCCTCGCGATCCGATACGCGGTCTGGCAACATGGCCGGGCGGCCGACGCGCTCGAGGCGATCCGGCAGAACTGGACATCCGAGGACCTTGCGGCGGTGGTCGGCGAGACGCCTCGCTGATCCCGAATCGGGGCCTTTGCGCTCGCCCGGTGGCCGCGCGTTCGTCTAAAAGATGCCGGACGATGAAGATCCGCCATCTCCTCTTCGCTTTTGCCGTCACCGGTGTCCCGGGCGCGCTCGCCGATTTCCATGGGCCGCCGGCGCCGCCGGTCTTTCTCCGACCCGCCCCCGCCGCGACCGGACATGCCGCGCCGGCTTCGGCTGGCGACCGGTACCTGATCGGCGACCCGACCGATGAGGAGCAGATGTATCTGGAGCTCGTCAACCGCACACGGGCCGATCCGAAGGCCGAAGGCGAACGGCTTGCCGCGACGACGGACCCGGACATCGTCGAGACCTACGGGTTCTTCGGTGTCGACCTCGCGAAGCTGCGCGCCGATCTCGCGGCCTTGGTGCCGGCGCAGCCGCTCGCATTCGAGCCGCGCTTGTCCGAGATGGCCCGCGGCCACACCGCGTGGATGTTCGACAACGCGCTCCAGGCCCACGAGGAGACGGATCCGGCCGGTTCGGCCAACATCGTGAACACGACGGGCGACCGTTTCCAGCGGTCCGGTTATCCCGCGGCCGCGGGCGGAGAGAGCGTGTTCGCGTACTCGAGATCGGCCGAGTACGGACACGCCGGGTTCGAGGTGGACTGGGGCTTCGGCCCCGGGGGCGTCCAGGTCGGCGTCGGCCACCGCGTCAGCAACCACAACCCGGTGTTCCGCGAAGTCGGCATCGGCGTGATCAATGGTTCCCGCACGGTGATCCGGCCGGGCGAGACGAACACGGTCGGTCCGCAGGTGGTCACTCTCGATTTCGGCTCGCGCTTCGATCTGCCGCCGCTGGTCACGGGCGTGGCGTACTACGACCTGAACGGGAACCAGTTCTACGACATCGGCGAAGGCGTGGGCGGGATCACGGTCGAGGTGTCGGACGGCAACTCGTTCGCCGTCACCACGGCGTCCGGCGGCTACGCGGTTCCGTCCCAGGACGGTCCGCACCTCGTCCGCTTCAGCGGCCCGGGATTCTCGCCGGCTCCGAAGGAGATCACCGTGTCCGGCGGTGCCAACGTGAAGATGGACCTCCGGATGACCTACGTGCCTCCGGTCGTGGCCGGCCCGGGCTCAGCGTTTCTCGGCGGGCCGAACACCTACGCGTCGACGTTCGTGCCGGGCGCCACGGCCTATGTCTGGGAATATGCGCGGCGAGTGCCGCTGACGGCGGTGTTCGGGGCGGAATCGGGCGCGGGCGATTTTGTCGCTTCGGTCACCCCGGGCTATCTGGTGGTCTCGACAGAAAGCCGGGCGACCGGTCTCGCGAGCTATCATCTGGCCACACAGACGCCCGAGCCTGAGTCGCTCACGTTCGTTCCCCGTATCCGCTCGACGCCCGGAGGGACGTTGAGCTTCGCGACCCGGCTCGGGGCCGCGACCACGAACCAGGTCGCCAGCGTCCAGGTCTCGACCAACTACGGAACGTCGTGGGTCACGGTCTGGGAGCAGTCCGGCCGGGCCGTCAACAACGGGGGGACCATCGAGGACCGGTTCACCGCCCGTTCCGTCGCGCTCGCGCCCTTCGCGGGCCAGGAGATGAGCGTGCGGTTCGTCTACTCCGTGGTGAAGGGCAACGGAGTGACCTATTTCCCGGGGACGAACTTCACGAGCGGTTTCTATTTCGACGACGTGCGGTTCACGGGTGTCGAGCAACTCACCGACATCAAGGCCTCGACGGTCCCGGAGCCGTTTTTCGAGCTGACGCCGCCGGTCGCCGGCGATTTCGCGCTGCGGGTCGCGCCGAAAGTCGGTGCCCACGCCTACACCGCCGGCCCGTGGGTCCTGGCCACCACGACGACCGTGCCGCCCGTCGCCGTGACAGCCGGGCCCAGCGCGGTCGTGCTCGGGCCGAACGGCAACCTCCGCCTCGATTTCCAGTTGACGGGCGTGCCGGTGGCCGTGGGCCTGGAGCGCTCCGTGTCCCCCACGGGGCCGTGGGTGGCGGTCGCCGCGACGCTAGCGACCAATTCGCCCGGGAAGTTCAGCTTCAAGCAGATACCGGTGCCGGATGCAGCGGGCTATCTGCGGGTGAGCGTGCGATGAACCGGACCGGGGGCACCGAGGTCCGCGCGGTGACCTTCGATGTCGGCGGCACGCTCATCGAGCCGTGGCCTTCGGTGGGCGGTGTCTACGCCGACGTCGCGGGCCGTCTCGGGATCGGTGCGTTGGACGCCGAGGCGCTCGACGCGCGTTTCCGTTCCGCTTGGCGGACGGCACACCAAGGAGACGGCTTCGGCTATTCCCGCCGCGCCTGGATGGACCTCGTGCGGGCGACGTTCTCCGGACTGACCGGGCGGGCCGCGGACCCGGATCTGTTCGAGGCCCTGTGGCATCGGTTCACCGAAGCGGATGCGTGGAGGGTCTTCCCCGACGTGGTGCCGTGCCTGGAGGTCCTCGCCGCCCGCGGATTGCGGGTCGCGGTCGTTTCGAACTGGGACGAGCGCCTGCGGCCGCTCCTGGGCCGCCTCGGGTTGGCCGACCGCTTCGAGTTCGTGGTCGCCTCCGCCGAGATCGGTGCCCACAAGCCGTCGCGGGAGATCTTCGTCCATGCCGCCGACCGTCTCGGGCTGCCGTCGTCGGCTTTGATGCACGTCGGGGACAGCTGCCGCGAAGACCTCGACGGCGCCCGGTCGGCGGGCTGGCGGGCGCTGCTGGTCGACCGTCGCGTGGCCTCCGGACCGGACCGGATGGCCGCGCTCACCGAGTTGCCCGGGCGCCTTCTGATGACGGGCATTAGCGGAACTTCGCCGGGATGACGCCTCAAATTTCCGCTCATGCGTTGACGCTCGTCTTTTTCGGCCATTAGATGGATTCACTCGGAGGGCGTCCGGTGACGCTCCCGGGCACGAGTCCATGAACCTGTTGCAAAGCATCTGGCGATCTTCCCTGGGGAAGAAGTACATCATGGCCCTCACGGGAGCGGGCCTCTTCCTCTTCGTGACCGGGCACATGGTCGGCAACCTGCAGTTCTTCCTGCCGCCGGAGGCGATCAACCGGTACGGCCACTTCTTGAAGACCACGCCGGAGATCCTCTGGCCGGCGCGGATCGGGCTGCTCGCCATGGTGGTGCTGCACGTCGCCTCCGCGGTTGCGCTCAGCGCGCAGAACAAGGCCGCCCGGCCGCAGCCGTATGCCGGGAAGACCAAGGACCTCGGGGCCTCCCTCGCGTCGCGGACGATGCTGATGTCCGGCCTGATCGTCCTCGCCTTCATCGTCTACCACCTTCTCCACTTCACCGCGGTCGTGGATTCCATCAACGGCGCGGGCTTCGACTTCGACGAGCTCTACGAGCCGAACAGCGGGCATCCGGACATCTACGCGATGATCGTCTGCGGGTTCAGCGTGTGGTATGTCGCTCTGTTCTACCTCGTGGCGGTGGGCCTGCTCTGCGTCCACCTCGGGCACGGGCTCGCGGCGATGTTCCAGTCGCTCGGCCTGAAGGACCACGTCTGGGGCCCGCGGATCGGGGCGTTCGCCAAGGCCGCGAGCCTCGCGATCTTCCTCGGTTACGCTTCGATCCCTGTCTCTGTGCTCGTCTTCCAGCACGGCAAAGCCTACGCGGACCGCGTGAAGGCCGGGGTCGTCCCGGACGCCCCGGGCGCCGTGAAGGCACTGAAAGGAGGCGCGAAGTAACATGGCCACGCTCAACTCCAACATCCCGTCCGGTCCGCTGGACCACAAGTGGGAGCACCACAAGTTCAGCTCGAAGCTCATCAACCCGGCGAACAAGCGGAAGTACAAGGTGATCGTCGTCGGCGCCGGGCTCGCGGGAGCCAGCGCCTCGGCCACGCTCGCCGAACTCGGCTACGAGGTGCACAACTTCGTCTTCCACGATTCGCCCCGCCGCGCCCATTCCGTCGCCGCGCAAGGCGGCATCAATGCCGCGAAGAACTACCAGAACGACGGCGATTCGGTGCACCGCCTGTTCTACGACACGATCAAGGGCGGTGATTTCCGCGCCCGCGAGTCGAACGTCCACAGGCTCGCCGAGGTGTCGGTCAACATCATCGACCAGTGCGCGGCCCAAGGCGTGCCCTTCGCCCGCGAGTACGGCGGCCTGCTCGACAACCGGTCCTTCGGCGGCGCGCAGGTCTCGCGCACGTTCTACGCCCGCGGCCAGACCGGCCAGCAGCTGCTCTTGGGCGCGTATTCCGCGCTGAACAAGATGATCGGCAACGGCGGCGTGAAGTCCTGCACGCACGCCGAGATGCTCGACCTCGTGGTCGTCGACGGCCACGCCAAGGGCATCATCGTCCGCGATCTCCAGACCGGCGCGGTCACGCGGCACAACGCCGACGCCGTCGTGCTCGCCACCGGCGGCTACGGCAACGTCTACAACCTCTCCACCTACGCCCGGGGCTCGAACGTCACGGCCAGCTGGCGCGCCCACAAGCGCGGCGCCTGCTTCGCCAACCCGTGCTACACGCAGATCCATCCGACCTGCATCCCGGTGTCCGGCGATTACCAGTCGAAGCTGACGCTGATGTCGGAATCGCTGCGCAACGACGGCCGCATCTGGGTCCCGAAGCGCAAGGAGGACTGCAAGAAGCCGCCCGCCGAGATCGCGGAGGCCGACCGCGACTACTATCTCGAGCGGATGTACGGCGCCTTCGGCAACCTGGCCCCCCGCGACATCGCGTCGCGCGCCGCGAAGTACATGTGCGACGAGGGCCGCGGCATCGGCGGGACCGGCCTCGGCGTGTACCTCGATTTCTCGGCGGCCATCCAGCGCCTCGGCGAGGACAAGATCCGTGAGCGCTACGGCAACCTGTTCGCCATGTACCACGAGATCACCGACGAATCGGCCTACAAGACGCCGATGCGCATCTATCCGGCGGTGCACTACACGATGGGCGGCCTGTGGGTGGACTACAACCTGATGTCCAACGTCCCGGGCCTGTTCGTGCTCGGCGAGGCGAACTTCTCCGACCACGGCGCGAACCGCCTCGGCGCCTCGGCGCTGATGCAAGGTCTCGCCGACGGCTACTTCGTGCTGCCCGCGACCATCGCGACCTACCTTGCCGGAGTGAAACCGGACAAGCGGCCGGCGACCGACGCCCCGGCCTTCAAGCAGGCCGAGGAGAACGTGCAGGGCCAGACCAAGGGCTTCCTCGCCTCCAAGGGCAAGCGTACCCCGGGCAGCTTCCACAAGCAGCTGGGCAAGATCATGTGGGACCATTGCGGCATGGCGCGCACCAAGGCCGGGCTCGAGCAGGGCATCCAGCACCTGGGCGCGCTCCGCGAGGAGTACCGGGCCGGCGTCAACGTGCTCGGCGCCGCCACCGAGTGGAACCAATCGCTCGAGCAAGCCGGCCGCATCGGCGACTTCATCGAGCTCGGCGAGCTGATGTGCCGCGACGCGCTGATGCGCGAGGAGAGCTGCGGCGGCCATTTCCGCGAGGAGTACCAGTACACCAAGGACGACAAGGAGGTGCAGGACGGTCTGGTGAACCCCGGCGACGTGAAGCGCCGCGACGACGAGTTCGCTTTCGTGGCGGCGTGGGAGTTCGCCGGCGAAGGCAAGGCGCCCGTGCTGAACAAGGAACCGCTCGTCTACGAAGAGGTGAAGATGAGCACGCGGAGCTACAAGTGAGATAAACTTCAGGCTACGATTGCGGCCTCGGGATGCTGTGCAAAATCGACGAATGAACCTGTGTCCTCTATGCGGTAACGAGAGCCTAGTTGGCGTGAGTGCGCATATTTTTGGTCTGCCGGTTTGCAACAGGTGTTCAAGCATTTACTTCCTGAGACGAGCAGGTGCCTTCTTGGTGGACTATTCGCTCATTTGGCTAGTTGTTCCCATCGTTGCCGGATCTGTTGGCATATCCTTTCAGAATGTTCCGATTCAGAATCGAATCTTCGGGAATATTTTCTTCATTGATGTCTTGAAAGGGCTTGTCGGCAATTATGACGAAGGTGTCATGTTTCTTACTTGGGCTATGCTTGGAATCTGGCTTCTTCGCGATAATTTTGGAGGCAGATTTGTGGGCAAAGCGATAATGGGATTGCGAGTCTTCGGAAGTCCAACGGGACAAGAGATGACTGCGTGGCAGGGCGTAAAACGGAACGTCGTTTTATTTTTGCCGTTCGCAATGCTTATTGCAGCTGCACAAATATCACGAGGGCAGAGAATCGGGGAAAAATGGGCAAGAACTTGGGTTCTGCTGGATTCCAAGCAGGAAGTATTTATTACGACTTCCATTGTGGACGGCAGCTGGGTGTCACAGGCGTCAAAACGGGAATGCGAAGGTAACTGGGATGAAGCGAGGAACGTCTACAAACAAGTAATCCAAAAGCATCCAGGCACTAAAGATGCGCGAGAAGCGGAGCAATGTTTGGCTGTGCTCGAAAAGACAATCCAATCGAGCGAGGATAAAATATCGTGAGTGACTCCACCCTGATCCCCGCCGAGCGCATCGAGCGCCGGATTCTGCTCTTGCGGGGGCAGAAGGTGCTGCTGGATCGCGATCTGGCCGAGCTTTACGACGTCGAGACCCGTGTGCTCAACCAAGCGGTCCGACGGAACATCGAGCGGTTCCCCGAAGACTTCATGTTCGCGCTCAGCCGGGAAGAGATCCTGAGGATATCACAAACGGTGACATCCTCGGGGCAGGCGCAGCTCAAGTATTCCAAGAGCGTCCTAGCCTTCACCGAGCAGGGCGTGGCGATGTTGTCCGGTGTTTTGAATAGTCCGCGTGCCGTCGAAGTGAACATCGCCATCATGCGGACCTTCGTCCAATTGCGGCAGTTGCTTTCATCCAATGTGGACCTGGCCCGGAAGCTGGACAGCTTGGAACGCAAGTATGACGAGCAGTTCCGGGCCGTCTTCGACGCCATCCGCGAGCTCATGGAGCCGCCGACTCCGGCCCAGAAGCGCGAGATAGGATTTCACACCAACGATCCCGAGCGAGGACCAAAGCCCCGCTCCCGGTCCCGAGCGAAAGTTTCCCCATGAAAGTGACCCTGAAAGTCTGGCGGCAGAAGAACCG
>JANNAJ010000235.1:0-1663 GCA_031384285.1 Verrucomicrobiota bacterium | reverse complement strand
AAAGCCGGATGAACTCGAACTTCAGCGCCGGATACGCCGCCAACCCGCGTCCGAAATAGTCGCGCAACGCGGCCTTGCCGCGCAGCACCCCGCCGGCTTCGCCCGAGAGTTTGGCGACGAACGGCGAGGAGAACTCCACGTCGTCCGCATAGTGAGCCATGATGCGTTCCAGATCCCGTGCGTTCCACGCCGCCAGCCATCCGCTCGCGTGCTCGTCGAAATCGATGGACTGGATGCCGCGGTCGGCCGTCGGTGCCCCTTCGCGCGGCGGCCACTCCACACCGGCGAGCTCCTTGGGTAATTGCTTCGGATCGACCGGGTAGATGAGCGAAAGGTCCATGCCGGTGGACTTCGAGCCCTGAAGGAACTCCAGTTCCTCCGGTCCGCCGATGATGAGCCAGAGCACTTCGGCGTCGGTGTCGTTGAAGACCTGGCGCAACGGATCCGGACCGACCAGCACGCCGCCGAGGCGCGGCACGGTCAACGTCTCCTCGCCCACCCGTAGCCGACCCGTGCCTTCCAGCACGAAGTAGAACTCCTCGGCGCGGACGTGCTTGTGCAGCGTGTTCGCGCTCCTGGGCGGCATCCGCCAGAGCCGTGCGCCGAGATTCTCGCTCCCGGTGCGCTCGAGGAAATCCGCGTTCGGGATCCGCATCAGGTTCGACGGCCGCCAATGCAGGTCTTCCGGTCGGATGAGACGATATCCTTGGAAAGTCTTCATAGCATTTGTGGCGGCAATCTATCCCGTCGTGCCAAACCGAGTTCCCGACGTGTCGGGCATTTCAACATATCGCCTTTGGGACAGATGCCTTTGCAGGTCTTTCATGAACTTGCGGGTGACCATTTTGCAGCAAGAGCACGGGCGGCGGCGATGCCGCCCGACGTTTCCTTCCTCGCGACGGGATTCTTGGCCGCCTTCTCGGCGAGCGCAGCAAGCGCGGCGATGTCCTTGCGGTATTGCTCGCAACGGCGTTGATAGCTCCGGCGGTCCTTCGTGCAGACCAGCGTCTGCGGCGAGCCTCTGCGATCGGTGACATGTGTCATGTCGAGGGCGTGCTGCTCGATCTGCAGGTGCAGATGTTGACGGCGGTCTTGCCGCACGCGGAACCGATGCGCTTGCTCCGCCGGATCCAGCGTGAACGCCGCCAACTCGCGGCAATCGGCACATGCGCACGAGAACTTCACGACCTGCTTCCAGTCCTTCGGCGCTTCTGGAGGACGCCCGCTGCGTTGGAGCAGGAATTCTGCGCTGTGCTCCCAGAGCCGCGTCACGGCGGTGTCCCACTCTCGGACGAGCACCAGCGCGGGCACGAGGATGGTCACCGGGTCGAACACCGCCGGTCGCGCGGCGAACCGCTCTGCTGCATCGGCGCGCGTCGCCGACGCATCCAGTTCGCCCAACACGTTCAACAGATCCGCCACGAGTCCCGCATCCACGGGCCGGACCGTCTCCATCTCGCTATAGGCCATCCACTTGTGCTCGCGCCGCGTCTTCCCGACTTCCTCCAGCTTGTCGACGATCGCTTCGGCGATCTCACGCAACGCCGCCTTCCATGTCGGTTTCTTCGCCGCCGCACGAGATGAGGCAAGCGCGCGAAGCAATCCAACGATGTTCCCGTGCTGGATCGCCGTGTGTCGCCGCGCCAGTTCCGCGCCGAGCCGT
>JANNAJ010000176.1:0-5548 GCA_031384285.1 Verrucomicrobiota bacterium | reverse complement strand
GAGCGGCAAGAGCTCCGCTTCGGACAGCCGCTTGGCCAGGACGGTGACTTTGAACTCCGGACGTGCCTGGAAATAGGCGATGCCGCGGGGTGAGATCGGGTCGCAGACGAGTACGTGCATACGCAGGGCGCGGACGCTAGGCGCGCCGGGAGAACGGGTCAACGGCGGGAAATCCCCTTGGACCGGACGAAAGCACCCTTCGGCGGCAGGCACGGGGCGGGAGGCACCGGGCAGGCCTTCCCGCCCGGCCTCCGTCATCTCCCGGCCGGCAGGTTGGTCACGGTAGCGTACCGGACGGGCCAAACCGACCATGGCCGTTCGTAGACCGGCGTCAGGCCGAACGGCACGCTGGAGGGAAGATTGCCGGCCGAGACGCCTCCGAGCCCCAAAAGACGGAACGGGTAGGAGCTGATGAACTCCCCGCTGTTGCTCGTGCCGGCAACGATCCGCACATGGGCCGAGCCCAGGTTCGTGCTCGTGACATCCATGGCCAACGCGAAGTTGCCCTCGCTCCGGACCTGCACCAGCAGGGTCTTCTGGTCCGACCGCAGCTCGGCCGGCACCCGGAGGTTCGTGCGCAAGGTGGCGTTCGGCGTCCAGATCCACACCGCGGCGATGTCGCCGGTCGTCCCGGTCAGCGTCGCGGTCCATATCGGCCGCGCCGCTGCGATCTCCACCTTGCCCTGCCTGCCCTGCCCATTGCCCCTCGTCGCCAGACCGAGCAACACCATCAGCACGACGAGGAAGACGGCGACGGCGGACACCCGAACGATCAGACTTGTTCGGCGGGAACCTTGCGGGGAAGACACAGCAGCGAGCGTCGGCCGATGCAGGGTCCGGTCAAGACGCATATCCGGTCCGCGGGGATCAACGGCATCCGGACCATTCTTGTCATCAGATATGCCACAGCGGACAGCGACTTCGACATAGAACTGGTGCCTCCGGACCGGCCGCGCTTCACGCTGCCCCGTCCCCACGTCCCCAGCTACCGGGACGCTCTCGCCCCCGAACGATAGGGGTCCGCATCGGCCGATGCGGCCGAGATATGCCTTGCCAGCGGATTGGAACTCGTCACTTTCCGCGCTTCCGTCGGGGCTAGGTCTTTGCTCGAAGGTCCACCTTCGAGCCCGGGCCGCCCGGTCGTCGTCACGAAGCCAAGAAGCGGTGACGACCCTCGGATGACCATGAGGTCCCATGCGGGGGACCGGTCTTCCGATCAGACGGGAAACGATCTCCGGGACGCGTCGTCAGCCGCGCCGCGGTCTGTCGGGACGGGCTGGCATAGCAAATCCATGGAAGAGCATATCCAACTCGAAGGCCGCATCATCACGGTGCTGGCCGGCACGATGTTCCGCGTCGAACTCGACAACAAACACATCGTGCTCGCGCACATCTCCGGGAAGATGCGCAAGCGGTTCATCCGCCTCACCCCCGGTGACCGCGTCCGCATCGAGATGTCGCCCTACGACCTGAACAAGGCGCGCATCACCTACCGCCTCGGCTGATCCGGGCGGCCTCGGTCCTCAGAATTCCAGTCGCCGGGCCCGCGCCGTCACCTGCCAACGGCCGGTGGTTTTCCCGCAATCTGCCACCCAGACCTCCTGGTGCAGCGCCACGGTCGGGCACACATGCCACGGGATCGCGTGCACGATGTCGCCCACCGATCGTTCCACGGCATGCGGAGTCTCGACCACGAGGTGCTCCTCGTTGTGCGCCACCGCGACCGCGTCCGGCAGATCCAAGAACACCACGCGCGGCGCCGGCATCTCCGATGCGACGGCTTTGTGCCCGAGATCAAGGCAAAGGCGGTCCGGGGCGGGTTTGCTCACCACACGGGCCAGCAGCACCGCGGCAGGGAGGAATGCCATGTCGGGGAACTTCTTGCCGTAGCCCGCGTCCCAGAACACGCACGTGCCCGGGCTCAGCTCCAATCCGGCGCGACCCGCCAGGACCGGGAACGTCGGCGTCCCGCCGGCGACGATGCGCGGCACGACGATGCCGGCCGCCACCAAGGTCCGCTCCAGTTCCCACACCGGCACGAAGGCCGCTTCGCAGGCTTGGGTGCGCTCCGCGAGATCGGTGATCCCCAGATGTCCGTCGTACGCGTGGAGCCCGCCGAATCGCAGCCCGGCGGACGCGGTGATGAGCTTCGCCAGTTCGACCGCCGCCGGCCCCGGCGCGATGCCAGAACGTCGTTGTCCGACGTCGAGGTCGATGAGCACGTCAAGCGGGCCCGCCATCGCGGACGCCGCATGGGCCGCCGACAGCGCGCGGACCGCCCCGGCATCGTCGGCCAGGCAGGAGAACCGGCAACCCGGATAGCGCGCGGCCAGTTCGACGATCCGCCGAGCGCCGGGGCCGACCGGCTGGTAGGCGAGCAGGACGTCCTCCGCGCCGTTCGTCGCCGCCATCTCCGCTTCGGCGATGGTCGCGCACTTGACCTTCGTGATGCCGAGCTCGGCTTGGCGCCGGACGATCTGGGGCAGCTTGTGCGTCTTGACGTGCGGCCGCAGCCGCGCCGGTCCGCCCGCGATGCGCAGCATCTCGCGCAGGTTCGCCTCGACGCGGTCGATATGGATGACGAGCGCCGGCGACGGGATCTCCGCCTCGCCGGCGACCTGGAACCAGGAGGCGTCCATGGCTCAGTGCAATTCGAAGATCGCCTCGACCTCGACCGCGATGTTGCCGGGCAACGGACCCATTCCCACGGCGCTGCGGGCACCGATGCCGTCGTCCGGTCCGAAGACCTCGGCCATCAGCTCGCTGAATCCGTTGATCACCTTGGGATGCTCGTAGAAATCCGGTGCGGAGTTCACCATGCCCAGCGTCTTCACGATCCGTTTCACGCGGTCGAGCGAACCGAGCTGACCGCGGATGTTCGCGAGCATCGCGAGGCCGACCTGGCGCGCCGCGGCTTTGCCCGCCGCCAGGTCGAGGTCCTTGCCGACGACGCCGGTGATGAGCGAGCCGTCGAGCCGCACCGGGCCGTGGCCCGAGACGTAGGCGATGTTCCCGACGACGACCAACGGCTTGTAGACCGCGATCGGCTTCGGCGCGATGGGGAGTTCCAGCTTGAGTTCGAAAAGACGGGATTCAGCGCTCATGATGTGGCGTTCCGATGAGACACGCCCCGAGGTGGGCCGTCGAGCAGTCGTGTGGTAGCCTCGGCCATGCCCTCCCGGAGCCGATCGAGACCGACCGACCGCCTGCGCGTGGCCGCCGTGCAGATGAAGTTCGCCCCGACCATCGCGGGCAACCTGGCGCACATCGATGCCGCGCTCCAGGTGGCCGCGCGGCGCGGCGCGGACGCCGTGCTGTTCCCGGAATGCGCCACGACCGGCTATGCCTGCGACTTCCGCGCGCTGGACCGCGGCGAGCTCCGTGCCGCGCTCGAGCACGTCGGCGATTCGGCCGCGCGCCATCGGATCCATGTGCTCATCGGTTCACCGGTCTTTCGCGGACGCTCCCTGCTGAACTGCCTCGTCGTCTTCGACCGCGCCGGCCGCGAGACCTACCGCTACGCGAAATGCCACCTGACCGCGGCGGACCGCCAGTGGTTCACGCCGGGCGACGCCGTCGCGCTCTTCGAAGTCGAGGGCATCCCCGCCACGGCCATCATCTGCCACGAGCGGCGTTATCCGGAACTGGTCCGGCTCGGCGTGATGGCCGGTGCCCGGATCATCTTCCATCCCAACGCCGGCATGGACCCGCTCGCCGTCTCGCGCCGGAAACGGGGCGGCCGCGACGGTATCGCCGTGCGCGCCTTCGAGAACGCGGTGCCGTATGTCTTCGCTAATTCCGTCGGCCCGCAAGGCAAGGGACGCTGGTCCGCGGGCGACTCGAAGATCGTGGCCGCCGACGGCACCGTGCTCCGTCTCGCCGACAACGAAGAGGCATCGGTCATCGCCGCCGACCTCGACCTGGGACAAGCGACCGGCCGATACGCCGTCGAAGCGCTCACGACGCCACGGTTCCTCGCCGCCTCGTGGAAGCGGATGGTCGCGCTCGTGCGCCGCCAGGCGAAACGCGGCGATTCGGCATAGGGTGCAATCAGAAGTGGCGGACAGTTGAGGGCGAGAAAGGGAAGATTCCAGTAGGCGTGCCCGAGGAGGTCGGCGCGAGCGACGCGGAGGCCAAGCATGGCCTCTGCGTCGGGATTGAGCTCTTCACCCAAGAGTCCGTGGTCGCGGAGGTCGGCGGCTACTTCCGACTCGTGGAAGTCGCCTGGGCAGGACCCGCAGGACAGAAGGGGCCGCGCGGCAGCGCGAACCCTACGCACGATGGTAGGGACGGGCTGCCGCCCGTCCGTGGCTTCTCCCCGCGTCGGTGGCATCGGCAGCACGCCGAAGCGAGCCGCGGCCACGGGCGCATCCGGGCTCCGCCCCGTCGGGAATTCCGCCTTCGGGCGCCTGGGCCGCACACCATGCCGGGCCGCTTGGACGCGCGATCCCGGACACGACATGCTCCGGATTCGAGGGCGGTGTGCGATGCACCCACCTGCCGAGGGCAACTCGGCCACACGGAGCACAACTCCGCGCCACTTCCGCCGACGTGTCCGCCACTTCCGATCACACTCTCCGGCATAGCCATCATTGGCCACACCGGAAGCCCGTGGTAGCTTGCCACCCATGGCATTCGAGTCCTTCCGCGACTGGGTCGACCAGCTCGACCGCGCCGGCGAACTGCGGCGTATCACCCAGCCGGTCGCGACCGAGCTGGAGATCACCGAACTGGCCGACCGCGAGATGAAACGGCCCGGCGGCGGCAAGGCGCTGCTCATCGAGAAGCCGACCATCAACGGCGTCGTCTCGCCCTTCCCCGTCGCCATCAACACGCTCGGCTCGCACAAGCGCATGGCCATGAGCATGGGCGCGGAATCCGTGGACGCCGTCGCCAAGGAACTCGGCGCGCTGATGAAGGCCAAGCCGCCGACCTCGTTGCGCGAGACCATGCGGCTCCTGTCCCTCGCCCTGGACCTGCGCCACGCGAGACCGAAGACGGTGCGAACCGGTCCGTGCAAGGACGTCATCCATCGATACGATGCCCCGTCCACCCGCACCGGGCCTTGGCCTGCCGCGCCGAACGTCAACGAACCTTCAACCTTCAACCTTCGACCTCCAACCCTGCTCGACCTTCCCATCCTCAAGTGCTGGCCGCTCGACGGCGGCCGTTTCATCACCCTGCCCTGCGTGGTCACCCGCGACCCCGACACCGGCGACCGCAACCTCGGCATGTACCGCGTGCAGGTCTACGACGACCGCACCACCGGCATGCACTGGCAGCTCCAGAAAGTCGCCGCGCGCCACGGACGCCGCTACTATGAGAAGGGCGAACTCATGCCCGTCGCCATCTTCCTCGGCGGCGACCCGATGTTCCCCTTCGCCGCCACCGCGCCCATGCCCGATGGCTTGGATGAATTCCTCCTCGCCGGTTACCTGCGCAAGAAGTCCGTGGAACTGGTGAAATGCGAGACCAACGACCTGGAGGTCCCCGCGAACTCCGACTTCGTGATCGAGGGCTACATCGACCCCAAGGAACCGCTGCGCGA
>JANNAJ010000147.1:0-5247 GCA_031384285.1 Verrucomicrobiota bacterium | reverse complement strand
TGCCGGAGGCGGCGGGCTCCAGTCGTTGAAAGGTTCGTGAGGCTCCCTCAAACAGGGGCTCTCCATCTGCTGGTTGTCAGGTTTTGCGTCGATCGATGGGCGTCGGTTGTTTGGCCATGTCGACGTCTCGGCCCCCGCGTGGCGTCGACGGAGGGGACCACCCCGTTAGATTATTGGAGTGGAAGCTGGCCAAGGCGCGGTGGCCGTTCGGCCCCTAAACTCCGCTGTTGCCTGCGCTGGCGATCGTGGAAAGGCTCGAACGGTGACGACAGCCTGTCGCACGTGGGCCGAGGGGTTCGGCCGCGTTCTCCGCGACGGCTGGGTGTCCGTTGTCCGCATCCCATGAAGACCTTGTCCTCCCGCTTCGCCGCGCTCGTCGCGGCTCTGTCCCTCCTCTCGGCCGCGTTCGCCCAGGACGCCGCCAAGCCTGCCGACGCCGCGCCCACGCCCAAGGCGTCGAAGGCCCATAAGGCCGCGAAAGCCAAGCCCGCCGACGACGGGGTCGCGAAGGTCGGCAAGCCGTATCCGTTCCACGGCACCGTCGTCTCCGTCGACAAGAAGGCCGTGACCTTCACCATCGAGGGCAAGGACAAGCCGCGCGTGATCGGGTTGGGATCGCACAGCATCCTGGAGAAGGACGGCAAACCGGCGACGCTGAGCCTGATCGCGGCCGGTGACCACGTCCAAGGACGCGTCGAGAAGGCCGGCGAGGACGAGGTGGTGGTGAAGGCCTCCATCGGCGCCAAAGCCTCGGCCAAGGCCGGCGGCGACGAGCCGAAGCCCAAGAAGAAGGCCAAGAAGGCGAAGAAAGCCCACGCTGCGCCGGAGACCACCCCGGCACCGGCACCGGCACCCGCCGTGGATCCCGCGCCTGCGACGGCACCCGCGCCTGCGCCTGCCGCGGTCGTCGCGCCGGTTCCGGCGAAGTGACGCCGACGCGCAAGCTCCTGCTGAACGGCAGGCCCTGCGGGGCCTCCCTTTTTTGCCTTGCCGCCGATGGGATCGACGGGCGGACATTCCGCTATCGCTCCCGCCGGCCAACGACGACAACTCGCGCGGCAGTCGGATCAACCACTCTGAAAGGACACGACCTATGGGCCTGATGGATTACCTCAAGACGCAACTCCTGGACATCATCCAGTGGGAGGACGATTCCCGCGACACGATCTCGTGGCGGTTCCCCGACCAGGACAAGGAGATCAAGCGGGGCGCGCAGCTCATCGTCCGCGAGTCCCAGGCGGCGCAGTTCGTGTACGTCGGGCAGTTCGGCGACACCTTCGGACCGGGCAAGCACACGCTGGTCACCGAGAACATCCCGGTCCTGTCCACGCTCAAGGGATGGAAGTACGGCTTCGAATCGCCCTTCAAGGCCGACGTCTACTACGTCAACACCCGGCTCTTCACCGGCAACAAGTGGGGCACGAGCAACCCGATCATGCTGCGCGATGCCGATTTCGGCATCGTCCGCGCCCGGGCCTTCGGCACCTACGATTTCAAGGTCGTGGACGTGAAGACCTTCCTGAAGGAGGTCGCCGGCACCGACGCACATTTCCGGTTGGAGGAGTTCCAGGACACGATGCGGTCGCGGTTGGTCAGCGCGTTCACCGATGCGCTCGCTTCCAGCAAGGTGCCGGTCCTGGACATCGCCACGCGCTACACCGAGCTCGGCGAGGCACTGTTGCCGGTGCTGAACCCGATCCTCGCGGCGAAGTACGGCCTCGAGCTCGGCAGCTTCATCGTCGAGAACGTGAGCGTCCCGCCGGAGGTCGAGCAGGCCATCGACAAGCGTTCGAGCATGGCCGCGATCGGCAACCTGAACGACTACGTGAAGCTCCAGTTCGCCGAGAGCCTCGGCAAGGACCGCGGCGGGTCGGGCACCGCCGGCAGCGCCGCCGAGCTCGCCATGGGCTTCGGCCTCGCCGGTCAGCTCATGAACCAGCCGGGCGGCATCCTCGGCGCGCCGCAGGGCACGCAGGCGGCGGCCCCGGCGGCCGGTCCTGTCGGTTCCGGAGCGGGGGCGTTGCCGGAACTGCTCTCGCCGGCCGATGTGGCGCAGAAGCTCGGCGTGACCGAAGCCGACGTGGTCGCCTCCCTCGCCGACGGCTCGCTCAAGGGCAAGAAAATCGGCTCCGCATGGCGAATCACGAGGGCGGCGCTGGAGGAGTTCTTGAAATCCTAGCCGGTCGCGACATGGAGCATCGTGGCGCAGGCAGAGCTATCGACTGACGATCTGGATCGCTGTGGCTGTCATCCTCTACCAGCTTCCCCACAGCCCCTGCTGCCTGCCCATCACGCGGGCGCTGGGGGCGCTCGGTCCAGCCTGATAAATCTGCTTCAAATCCACCGTGGAAGCCACGCTCCAGATTCTGAACCAACTTGAGGGGAGCGGACTGATCACGCGCTATGCCATCGGTGGCGCGATGGCGGCGTTCTTCTATTCGGAGGCGGTCCTCACTGAGGATCTCGACGCGTTCGTCCTGCTGGCCCAGCCCACCGGTGCCATCGTGACGCTCACGCCCCTCTACGATTTCCTGAAGCAGCGCGGGGCCACGGAGGAGCGGGAACATCTCTGGCTGGCGGGCACGCTGCTGCAAGTCATCCCGGCCTACGATGTTCTCACCGAAGAGGCTGTGGGTGAAGCCGTGCCGCGCACGGTCGGCGAGACCTGCACGCGCGTCATGCGGGTCGAGCACCTTTTGGCCATCGCCCTGCGGACCGGTCGCGGCAAGGACCACGCCCGCATCGCTTTGCTTCTGCAAGAGGCCGACGTTGATCCCGTCAGGCTCGCCGACATCCTTCAGCGACACGGATTGAGCGAAAAATGGAACCGTCATAATCTGCCCACCGGATGAAAGGTACCGCCCTCCAACTGGCTGAAGACATCTTCCGGCGCAAAGATGCCAGCCGCCGCCTCGCCGCCGCCTTGCCCATCGAGGAAAAGTTAGGCCGATTGGTCGTCATGCAGGTCCGCGCCAACGAGGTGCGCCGTCTCGCCGGTCGGCCGGCGATCCGTGTCTGGGAATTGCCATCCTCCATGCGCCGGCCATGAGCCTCACCCTCTACCAGCTTCCCCACAGCCCCTACTGTCTGCCCATCACGCGGGCGTTGGGGGCGCTTGGCGTCGCGTTCGAGGTGGAGGACATCTCAAACGCCGACCGCAGCGTCATCATCCGCCTTACCCACGGCGCCTACTACCAGGTGCCGGTGCTGGCGCACGACGGGACGCTCGTCTATGACGGCTCCGGTGTAGCCGCCGTGGTGACGAGGCGGACGGCCCCGGCGGACCCCAACGCTCCGCCTCCTCGCGTCGGCGCCTCTGACGGCCTCGACGTGCCGCGCTACATCGACCGTGTCTGGGGCCGGGGTCGCCTCTTCCCGACGGAGCAAGAGGGGATGCAAGCGCTGCTCGTGCCGCACATCGAAGGCGAGGTCGAGGGCGCGACCTTCAAGCTGACCGACGTCCACTACATCCCGGCCATTGCCGACCTGGTCGAGCGGGTGATGACGCTCCGGCACAAGGAGCGCCGCTTCGGCCGCGGCTGCGTCGACCAATGGCGCGCGGACCACGTCGCGATGTCCGCTCGGGCCGCGGAGTTGTTGGTTCCGTTCGACGCGATGCTCGTCGGCCCGCCGTTCCTGCTCGGGGAACAGCCGGTCTATGCCGACTTCGCGCTCTACGGCGTGCTGGCCAACCTGACCTACAACGATTGGAACCCGTTCCCGCCCGGTCTGCCGCGTCTTGCCGACTGGTTCGCGCGGATGAAGACCTTCCAGTTCGCCTGAGCCATGAGCGACGACGTCCCTCCGCAGATCCCGTCGGTGTCCGCCACGGCGCAGAACAAGTTCCACTGTCCGGCCTGCGGCGCCGAGGCGACGTGGAACCCGGCGAAGCAGGCGTTGGTCTGCGGCTTCTGCGGCACGGCCTCGCCCGCGACCGTCGACCCGACACCGGGCGGCGAAGGCGGCATCCAGGAACATGACCTGGTCTCCGCCTTGCGCGGCATGGACGGCCAGCGCGGCTGGGATGCGGAGCGCGTGCAGGTGCGTTGCCAGAGCTGCCAAGCCATCTCGGTGTTCGATCCGGCGCGTGTCGGCCAGCGGTGCGATTTCTGCGGCTCATCCGCGTTGGTGGCCTACGAGGAGGTGAAGGAAGCGTTCCGTCCGGAGAGCCTGCTGCCGTTCAAGCTCGCGGACTCGGCCGTGCGCGACGCGGTCCGAGAATGGTACGGCCGGCGTTGGTGGGCGCCCAACGCGCTCGGCTCGCGCGCGATGACCGACCGGCTCCACGGGATCTACATCCCGTACTGGACCTTCGACGCGCAGGCGCACGCCGATTGGACCGCCGAAAGCGGCTACCACTACTACGTCACCGAGACCTACCGCGACGGGAACGGCAACACCCAGACGCGGCAGGTCCAGCGCACCCGCTGGGAACCGAGCTGGGGCAGCCTCGACCATTTCTTCGACGACGAGCTGGTGTGCGCCTCCAAAGGCGTCGACCGCGGGCTCCTCGATGAGGTGCAGGGCTATCCGACGAAGGAACTCGTCCCGTACCAGGCCGGCTTCCTCGCGGGCTGGGTGGTGGAACGCTACCAGATCGACCTCGTCGCGGCGGCCCAGAGCAGCCGCGAGGGCATGATGCAGAAGCTGCACGACCTGTGTGGTCGCCAGGTGCCTGGCGACACGCACCGCAACCTACAGGTGAGCGCTCAGTGGTCCGGGCAGACCTTCAAGCACATCCTCGCGCCGGTCTGGCTGCTGACCTACGACTACCACGGCAAGAGCTACCAGGTCGTCGTCAACGGCTACACCGGCGCCATCGCCGGCCGTTATCCGAAGAGCTGGGTGAAGATCCTTTTCACCGTGCTCGGCATCCTCGCCTTCGTGGCGTTGGTCATCTTCTTCGGCCACCTGCGGTGAGACCCGGCCTCGGGGCCCGGCTCAGCGGATCCGGCGCAGCGTCTCGGTGGACACGACAGTGCCGCAGCAGAGGGCCTCGGTGCTGTGGTCCATGCGCACCGAACCGTCGTCGACCTCGATCTCGGTGTAGCTGACGGTGGCGGCGTCCGAGCGGTGCATGCAGGTCGAGAACGGACCTCGATCCGGCGCATGCGACGCGTGCAAGCGCCGCAGCCAGGGCACGGATCCGACATCGGCCTCGTCGCGGACCGACTCGAACGTGCCGCTGCGGACCCGTTGCGCCGCCGGTTCATCGTGACCGGACGAGAGCCATTGCATCGGCGTCCA
>JANNAJ010000132.1:0-16902 GCA_031384285.1 Verrucomicrobiota bacterium | reverse complement strand
AGCCGGAGGTCTCTTTCACCCCGAAACGGCCCAACACCTCCGCGAGCAGGCCGAGGATCAGCGGATAGGCCGCCAGCAGCGCGAGCATCGCCGCCCAACGCCACGCGGGAAGGCCCGGCTTGGGCAGCACGGGCGGTGCCTCTACGGCGGTCATGACGGGTGGCGCTTCCATCGGCGGATTAGCCGCGAAAGCATGTGCGGAGAGCAAAGCCAAAAGCAGCCGGCACCGGTTCCGGACACCGCGTCAGGTCCTCGAGCGCGGGGCGTCCTCGGCGGCTTTGCGGCAGGAAGCGGCGACCAGTTCCAGTTGCGCCAAGAACGGCTCGCGCTCCTCGACGGGCAGCACGCCGAGCACGTCGGTCTGCAACGCGACCGCCAGGTCGCGCACGACTTCGTAGCGTTCGCGCCCGGATGCTAGGAGGCGGATGCGGTAGGCACGACGGTCGCGCTCGTGCGGACGCCGCTCGACCCATCCTGATTCCTCCATGCGCTCGAGCAGCGAGGCCACCGTGTTGGGGTCGCTCGACATCGCGAGCGTCAGGTCGCGCTGGGTCATGCCCTCGGGATCCCCTTCCAACAGGGTCCGCATGGCGGTGAACTGGTCGGGAGTGACGCCGGTATGCGCGATCCGCCGGCGGAACGCCTGGTTCAGCCCGTACCATGCCCGTCGCAACAGAGGCGGGAGCCGCCGGCGTTGCGGTGAATCCAACGGCAGCACGACCGGAGCAGCGGAAATCGGTGTCTTCTTGGCGACCAAAGCGCGGCGTGTTTAGCCCGACCAAGCCCCGGTGCCAAGCGCGGGGCGCGGAACATGCGACTTCCGAGGCATCCGGAGATCTCCGTGCCTGATCGGCAGGCAACCCTCTTCAGGCCGCCAAACGCCGGAATGTCTTTTGTTCCCACTTGGCCACCGCTCTTTCGTACGCGGTCGTCCATACCGGGATCGGGTAGACGGCGAGCAGACGGTCGAGCCCTTCCTTGATGGAGCGCTCGGATCCGGGGTTGCGGTAAACAGTGTCCTGGATCAACCGCTTCATCACGAGGGTGCGATCGTTCTCCGGGTCGGACAAGAACTCGACCGACTCCATGGCCGACGCCGGGAAACCATTCTTCTGCAGCACCGCCTTCAGCCGCTGGGCGACGATGGGTGTGAGGCACTCGACCGGATACAAGGCACCAAGGAACGTGAACGGGTCCCTCTGGTCCACGACCGTCTTCCATAGCGATGCCACAGCGAACGCGGCCGGGCTCGTCCGGTGCTCGTCGCGGGCATAGGCCTCGTCGCCCCCCAGGGCGACATAATCGCGCAACGCCATGTCGATCACGCCGAACCTGTCGGCTTGGCTGCTCAGCATCATCTTCACCGTCTTCACCGGCATGGACCGGGACACATGCGCGATGGCGGTGATGGCGCCTTGGATGGAGTCGGCCTGATAGGAGACGAGCTCGAGATGGAGCTGCTTCATCATCTCGCTGAGCAGCTCATGATCGACCGTCGGCGACGTCAGGGTGCGCCAGAAACCCGTGGTCTCGATCCGGCACAACAGCAGGCCCATGCGAGTATCGAGCCACGCGATGAGATCGCCGATCTGCGGCGGGGGCGCGATGTCGCGTTGCTCCTGAGGGAACGGACGTCCGGAAGCCGAGGTGGTCATCGGGGGATGGGGGATCGGGTCAGTCGATGTCATCCGCTCGGATCCGGTGCGGAAGGACGCCGCCTCCCATGGACTCCGCATCGGCGCACCGGTCCTCGCGCGAGGGACCGCGATGCCGGAAGCGGCGGAGATCTGTGGCGTCACAAAACACGGAACGTGTGGGAGTGAACAGGTCTTTCAAAAATCCACCAGAAATCTTGTCGAAGTCTTGTCATGGTCCGAGCGCCCACCCCGGCCTGCGATTTTTTGGAAGATTCCCCCGCAACGCCCCGTTACGTTCCCATGAGCGTCATGGCTGCCGAGACCCACTCCATCGCCACCCGTCCTTCGTTGATCGGACGCCTGAGCAACTGGGAAGACCATGCGAGCTGGGACGAGTTCCACAAGATCTACCACAAACTCGTGTTCGGCCTCGCCCGGCGATCGGGGCTGACGGAATCCGAGTCGGAGGAGGTCGCGCAGGACGTCTTCAAGCGCGTTGCGGAGACGATCCAGGACTTCGATTGCGATCCGTCGCGCGGGACCTTCAAAGGCTGGCTGATGAACCTCACGCGATGGCGCATCGGCGACAAGTTCCGGGCCCGCCCTCCGGAGACCTCGCTGGATCCGTTCCCGGACCGGACCGCCACCGACGTCGCGGCGGGTGTCGCGGAACTCTCGGTGTTGCCGGACGATTGGGAGACCGAGTGGCAACATCACGTGTTGGCGCTGGCCCTCAAGGCGGTCGCGCGCCGGACCGATCCGAAACACTTCCAGGTCTTCGACCTGCACCATCGCCAAGGTTGGTCAGTGCTCCGGATCGCCCGCGAACTCGGCATGAACCCGGCCACCATCTACGTGGTGAACCATCGCCTCAAGGTGCTCCTCTGCGCCGAGGCCGAACGGGTGAAAAGCCGGCTGGGATGACAACCAGCCGCATCGGTGCGACCGGTTCCGACATCATCGAGCACGACGGCCGTTCCTTTCTGAAGGCACGCCACCTCCTCGACCTGCTGTGGTTGCGGGAATCGAGAGCTGCGAGGGAGGCGGCCGCGCCCGACCGGATCAAATCCACAGCGGTCGGCTTCGCCTGCGACCGGTGGCGGGTGCGGTCCGATCTCCCGGCCGTCCTGCTGTTCGGCAAGACCTCCGGGCCGAAGCTCGGTCGGCTCTTCTTGTCGGTCGACGACGGGTTTCCTCGGACGCTTCTCCCCAAGGCCGGATCGGCAAGGTTCTCCGGCATCTGGTGCCACATGCAGACGCTGGACCTCGACGACCCTTCGATCTGGTGGGGAAACGGCGAAGACGGGCTCCCGCCGCAACGTCCCGAGCCGCCCGCCATCCCCCGTCCCGATGAGGACCAGGCGTATCGTGGGAACGGCTCCATGCGGATCGGTCCGGCCGAGGTGTCGGGCGAAGGCAGGTTCCGCGAGGAAGACTCGGGCGCCGTGGCCAGCATGTTCGCGCGGCGGGGAAGGCGTTTCGCGCTGACCGCCGGCCATGTCACCACGACCGGAAAACCGCTGCTCGTCGGCCGCGGAGGAACCGCCGCCACCTGCGCGCGACGGCGAGGCGGCGATGATGACGAGACCGTCCAAGGCTACTTCCGCCGCTGCGGCGTCGCGTCGCGGCACATCCCGCCGATGGACGCCGGTCGCGGTCGTCGTTTCGAGGTCGACTGCGCCTTGGCCGAGATCGAGAAGCCGCCTGTCCCGGGTTTCCCGCGGGGACCGCGTCCTCCGCGCCAACGTCTGACCGACGGCTTCTGGCCGGTGGGCGAGGACGTGTCGGCCGATGGGCCGAAGACGGGCCGCCAACTCGGCCGGGTCATCGGCTTCGCGGCATGGACGCGCGCGCTCGGCACGTACCAAGACTATGCGCTCATCGGCCTGCCCGGCCACCGGTTGGATGCCTGCGGCGACAGCGGCAAGCCGTTCGTGACCGTGCGCGATGGCCGTCCGCTCGGACTGCTCGTCGGCACATTGCATCCGGGCCGGCTCGATGGCCGGGCCGGCACCGTGCGCGCCCGACATCTCCGTGTCCGGGCCATGGGGATCCGGCGCGCGACCGATCTGCTGCTCGAGCAGATGGTCCGGGATATTTCGGACCGCTCATTGGAACCGATATGACCCCACCCTGAACCGATATGCCTGCAAACATCCTTGGAAGCCACAACCTCACCGCCATCGCCACCAGCCGCGTCGACGGAAGCCAGATCATCACTCTCCTCGCCGGACAAAGTCACATCCTCACCGTCGACGACGAAGACGGCTGGGATCACGCTATCACGGTGCTGGACGGCCTGGTGAGCTACGCCGGGACGGTTTACCAGCCCGACGACGAGTTCGCGGTCATCGACCCGAATGGCACTCCGCTGCCAAGCAACAAGGCGTTCACCGCCGAGCCCGGCGATTTCACCGTGCTCTTGATCGAATCGCTGATCTCGCCGGGCGGGACGGTGCAGACGAACCCCAAAGAGCCTTGAGCCCCGGCATCAAGGCCGGACGTCGAAGACCCGGAGGCGGCCGTCCCGGTTGACGACACCGAGACGACCGCCGGCCGGGTTGAAATGGACCAGGTCGAAAGCGTGGTCGTCCCGTTGCCATGGCCCTGCAGCAGCCAGCTGATCAACGGGCCCGCCGCGTCAGCATGTGCGCTGGCGTCGAAAAGCCCTTGAAGCGACCCCCGCAAGAGGAACGGGAGATAGCAGCCCGCGGCGGCCCCGTCGCCGGCGCTTGGCACCCGGGGCCGCCTGGACAGAGATGCCTGCAACTCATCCTCAGGGACGCTCTGGATCCGTCGGAACGGGCCTCGAATTCCGAGACCCGAAAGACGCAGGTGTTCTGTCCCGGCACGCTTCCTCGACCTTCGGTCCCGCCGGCCCGATCGCCCCTTGGTCGGGAACCCCGTGATGCTCCTACGTATCCTTACGTATTGCCCGTTTCCAGTGCACCGCGTCCGGTACCACGGTCCTTCCAACCCCGCCCCCGCCATGAAATCGACGAAATCCTTCCTGCATCGCTGCGCGTTCCTCGCCTTTCTGGTCCAATCCGTCGTCGCCCGGGCCGATGTCGGCGCCGTGGACCCGGCTTTCCGGCCGCCTGCGATCGGGTTCGGTGTGAGCCGGGTCGCGGTGCAATCGGACGGCAAGATCTTCGCAGTCGGCGGCATGCGGTTCGATGCCTCCGCCGAGCCGGTTGGATTGCTGCGACTCAATCCCGACGGTACCCAGGACACGTCCTTCGACATCGGCAAAGGCTTCGTCGGCCAGACCCTGCTCATCCCCGGCGTCTTCACCAATGTCAGCCCGGCCCAGTTCTACACGCTCGTCCCGACGCCGGCGGGGATCCTTGTCGGAGGCCTCTTCGAGAAGGTGAACGGGCTGCCCCGGCTGAACCTCGCCCGGTTGCTGCCGACCGGTTCGCCCGATCCGGCCTTCGTCGCAGATGCCGATGGGCAGGTCACCTCGGTCGTCCCTCTGGCGGGCGGCAAGCTGCTCATCGGAGGCGGGTTCAAGAAGGTCAACACCGCGGCCCGCAACGGTATCGCCCGCCTCGGCGCCGACGGCGTCGCCGACAACTTCAGCCCGGATTGGGGCACGCTCGCGGCGAGCGTCCGCGCCGTCTGGCCGCTCGCCGATGGCAAGGTCCTGGTCGCGGGCGGCTTCACCAGCTTCTCCGCCGGATTGTCGCAGAAGCTCGTCGTCCGCCTCGGAGCCGACGGCAAGGTCGACCCGACGTTCGTGCCGCCGGCAGCCCAGTTCTTCGGCGTGTCCGCGGAGGCGTTGCTCGTGCAGCCCGATGGCAAGATCATCATCATCGGCGGCTTCGGACAGGTCGCCGGCAAGGCCCGCAAAGGAATCGCCCGGCTCAACCCCGACGGCACGCTCGACAACGCGTGGACCGGTGCGGGCGTCGGCCCCTTGGGCCTGGAGAGCATGGAGGCCATCGCCGCTGCGCCGGACGGACGGATCTACGTCGGCGGCAAGTTCGACACGCTCAACGGTGCCGGTCCGGGTGGCATCGCCCGCTTGGAAGCCGACGGCACGCGCGACGCGACGTTCAAGAAGCCGGTCGGCAGCACCACGTTCTGGGTCGGATCCATCGCCGTGCAGCCCGACGGCAAACCGGTCATCGCCGGCACCTTCACCCTTGGAAGCACGGTGGATTCGACCAAGGTCCTGCTCCGCCTCTCCGACAAGGATTCCGGCCCTCCTCCGCCCCCGGTCATCACCCGGGAACCGGCCGACCTCGCCGTCAACCTCGGCGCCACCGGCAAGAGCCTCGTCTTCGAGGCCGCGGGCACCCCGCCGCTCACCTACCGTTGGCAGTTCAACGGCATCGATCTCCCATTCAAGACCGAGGCGACCTTGCCGTTCCTCGTCCCGATCAAGGAGAGCGACGCCGGGGCGTACCGCGTCATCGTGGGCAATGCCGGAGGATCGGTCACCAGCCGTGTCGCGGCGGTGTCCGTCGTCCTGCCTGCGCGGATCGTCACCCAGCCGAACGGCCTCACCGTGTCCGCCGGAGCTCCCGCTCAGTTCACCGTCGTGCCGGGCGGCACGCCGCCCTTCACCTTCCAGTGGCGCAAGGATCTCAAAGACATCCCGGGCGCGACCGGGGCGACGTTCTCGATCCCGGCCACGAAACTCACCGATGGCGGAAGCTACTCGGTCGCCGTCGCCAATGCTTCCGGCGGCGAGACCAGCATCGAGGCGAAGCTGGTGGTTCAAGCCGCCAAACCGATCATCACGCTCCAACCCGCGAGCCGGGCCGTGACGTTGCCCGAGACGGACCTCACCGCGGCCGCGCTCGCCGGCCGGCGTCTCTGTCTGACGATCGCCGCCGCTCTGCCGCCGTGGATAGCGCGCGGCAGCTATTGCATCGCCTTCGACGGTGCCCGCTACGCGAGCCCCGCCGGGGGCGCTTTGGCGGGATCAAGCGCAGGCGGTTTTTCCGTCGGCGTCGGCACCGCACCGCCGGCGACGCTGATCGATTTCACCGGCTTCTTCCCTGATGGCCGGACCGCCACGCTCACGCTGCTGGCCAACGGGATCTACGAGTTCAACCGGGCCGGGCTCGTCGCCGACCAGAACGGAACTTGGACTCTCGACCCGCCGTTCGTACCTCCGGCCCCGCCTTCGGTGACGTTCTCCGTCGCCGCCACGGGCGCCGGCGCGCTGACCTACCAATGGTCCAAGGCTGGACGCCCTTTGCCCGGCCAGACAGCGCCGAACTTGGTGATCGATCCGGTGACGGTCGCCGACGCCGGCGACTACACCGTGGCCGTCACCGACAGCGGCAGCACGACGACCAGCGAAGTGGCGACGCTCACGGTGACCGCTCCCGCCGTCCCTTTCGCGATCGAAATGGTCATCCAGCCGAACGGGTCCGCCGCCATCGCCGTCCAGACGACGCCCGGTAAGACCTACGTCCTCGGACAACAGACCGCCCTCGGAGCCGGCAACTGGGTACCGGTCGCGACTTTCCTCGGGGACGGATCCAGGCATGCGTTCCCCATCCAGCTGACCGGACCGGCCATCTTCTACCGGGTGACCGTTCCGCGCTGAAGCGTTCCCGGCATGGGGATCCGCGCGGCACGAGGGTCGCCCGGAGCGTCCGGTCGTCGATATGATCGACGCGCCGGCCGAGGGCAGGCTTCCGTCGGACCCTCAGCGCGACGGAAGGCCCACCTGCTTCCCGTGTTCTTCTCGCCGTCCCGCTCCTCACGGACCACAGCCTTGGGACCGCGCGGTCGGCCCTGCCTCAACCGGGCGGAAGCGGAGCCCGACCGTTCATTCCGCGAGCAGGATCCGGCGACCTGTAAGCGTCACGCCGAGCGCCTGCTGGATTCAGATGAGCCCCTTCCGCTCCCCGAGGGTATGGAGATGACGCCAAGTCCTCGTTCCGAAGTGGTTATGGCACCCTGTCCGGTCGCAACCGCACTTCGTCTCCGGGCGGCGGAGCCCGGCCAGAGCATCACGGTCTCACTCACCAGGACCAGGAACCGCACCGAGGGTCCGGTCGCGTGCTGCGCGGCAAGCACCGCGCACCGATCGACCAGTCGCAACAACCAAGGCAACACCTTCTCGGGTATCATCTTTCCCGCCAGTTACAAGACACCCAGGCCGTGGGGAGCTGAGAAGAGATCCAATCATCGTTTTCTTTCGAGATAGATATCGCAATCAAAGAGCGACCGGCCGCTCAGTTTTCTATAATCACTCATGTTCTCTTTTGCTCGCCTGAAGAAGTCACCTCTTTCGAGAACCTCCAGCATCGCAGGGTCCACCTCGAAGCGGGCGTTCTTCTGAATCGACCGCTGGAAGGCGGGGTGCTTCTCATTATCATTATCAATGAAATCGGCTCCCGGGCAAACGATTTTGTTATCAAAAGGATAATAATACTCCTTTGAATGGTGGACCGCATCCAAAAGACGCTCTTTGTTCTTGAAATGAATGTATGAGCTCACCCGTTTGCGCCTCACGTTCGAAACGAAATAGAAGACAAAAAGGCAATTGAAAAGCAAAATCAGATATATCATTTTCCTGTCAGACAAATCAGAGAAAGCGACATACATCAGCAGGCAGACCGGTGGGAACAACAGTATCGAGTAGTAGTAATGAAACCATATCCCTGATCCAATCTGAGGCCGAGCGATTGGGATCAAGATGGAGGCCTGCAATAGATAGCATAATCCAAACACCGCTATTCTCCGGTCGTTGCGGTAGGCGCGGTGGCAGATGATCAAAAAGATCAATAACCCGACGTAGCCGGACAGGCTATCAAAACGGTCAATGAAAAATAGCCTTGAAATCGAACCCAGAACCAGAGTCTTCCAAGCTTTGGAGACGTCGCCGAACCGGTCAATAATGTTTAGATTCTGGCCACCCTCCGGAGAGAGCGTCAATTGGACGACCACGATGGCCAGTTGGACAACGAGGAGAACCAAGCGTCGCTTCGTGAGCCCGATGCCGAGATGAACAATCTCATGGATGATAAAGACCATCGGGAATAGGATGCCGTTTCCGAAAGAATAGTTCTGAGCTAGCAGGCTTAGAACAAACAACCAGAAGTATCCCTCCCTTTTCTCACTGTTGAACTTAAAATAGAACAAGATCGCCAACATCTGGAACAGCAGATGCAAGACAATGCAAACTTGAAACAACCAGAGGGTCACCGAAAGTAGACCAGGATGAGCAATCAACAACAGCGAGACGCTCAACGCTAGAGCGTTCTTCCGTTGGGACAATTGACGAAGGAGAAGATTGAACGCGAACGCTGTCGCCGACAATAATATCAACTCAGTCGCTTGGAATAGTATCGCGTTCTTGCCGAACAAGGACAGCTCAGCGAAGAAGAAGCACTTGAACAGTGGCACCACATGCCCCCAGTAATGTGTGAACAGATAATTGAGCCGCCCATCATTCAAGAAGTGATGTATAAATGCCCAATCGTCGTTCGCAAAGAAGATGTTTGGTTCGAACCAGAACAGAAATGCTGCGCAACAAAATAGAAGCAACGACTTCACTTCGCCAAGGTGCTTGTGCGCAATATCCGCGATCCTTCGCCCTGTATCGATGAAACCTATATGCATATGATGAATGGTTACGAATCCGCCGGGGTGAGTTCAGGCGCTCTCATGACTCCTTGCCGTTCTCCGTGACCGCGATATGAAGCTGGTCCGATGTCGCGGGTGATGAGGTATCCGGATGAGCGATATCCATGGGCCATGCGTTTCACGGCACTGAAGACACTGTCCCGGCACTCCATGAAAGCGGTGCTCAGCTCGTCCCCGCGATGCGTCAGGATCCCTTCCAAAAGGGCCTTGATCGTCTTCACCGACTTGGCGAGAGGCGCCAGCAACACACGGCATTGCTCCCTCTTCGCCTGCCCAGTAGATCCACGCTCTCAGGCGGTACCGGGCCCCCTTGGGGCTGCGGGCCTTGCGGTAGATGTCGCCGGGTTCAAGACGCGCCCGGTAGGCTTGCCTGATCTCCAGATTCTTGAGATCCGGTCGATCCAGATCCTCGGCCTGCCGTGGCGTCAGGTTCTCCGGGTTCTCGCGGAACAGGTTGATGGATCCCTTTAAGGCGGCTCCGGCCTCTGTTCCCCCGGTCCGGGCTTCCTTCCGTCGCGCCTCGTCTAGCGCCGTCTCGTGGAACGGATCACACACCGCCTCCACGTTCCGGATCACTTCCGCCATCCCTCTGTGGTAGGTCGCGCTCATTTCCATCGCTGCCGGCCAGATGGCGTGCGGACGGCCATCATGGCGCAGCGTTTCCTCAGAAACTGTCTCAAAAGTCGGGTGGTCGTTACACTCGGGCGCGAACAGTATCCGGCGCTCCGCCAGGACAGCGAACACCGCCAGATAGTTGTGCCCCGGGCGCCGGTTCATCTCGTCCACACCGACGTGGAATACGCCGGTGAGGTCCGCCACGTGCAGGACTTCTCGCCGTCCGACCGAACGGATCCCGCCGGATATCCACCCCGTCCACAGCCAGACGATCCCCTTCCCCATCACCACCGTGGCTCCTTTGGTGATCTTCTGTGGGGCCGCGAGCGAGCCGGACATCGCGCAGATCCAAGCCGATCGCCATGTCGAGGGTCCTTGGACGAGAGCGCAGGGGACCGCCGCGAACGCGACGAAGAGCGCGGCCGTCTCGATCGTTAAGCTCGCTCCCCAGAACAGATATAGCGGGCTGGACCAGAGCAACGCGCAGAAGAACCAAGCCGTCGCCTTCGGGAGCTTGAGGCGCTCCACGACCGCTGCCGCAGGCCAGGCACAAGCCCAAAAAACCGCGAAGCTCAGGAGGCGTCCGACCGCATCGAAATCGAGATGCCCGGCCTTGGCCACCGCCGCCGCGATCATCTGGTAGAGCGGGAACTCGAAGGGGATCGACCACGGGTATCCGGAGACCGGTGTCCGGTAGGCCAGCCGCGGGCCTTCCTCCATGATCCAGAACGACGTGAGCGCGGTCTGGGTCTTGCGGAACGCGTGGAAATCAAGCAACGGCTGGCCGGCGTGCCGGACCGCGGTCGAGGTGGCGACCGCCAGCAGGGATGCCGTCAAGATTTTCAGCCATGCCCCGACCAGCCTGGGGGAGGCTTTGCCGCTCATGACGGGATGTCCTCGCGGCCCGTCGTCCGGGCGGCCCCCCCGCCCTGCGGCGACCGCGGCTTGCCACAGGCCCGGACCTCCGCAGCGAACGAAGCATGGCCTGCGGCGCGGCCACGCACGGGACAGATGGATGGGGCGCTGCGTCTTCGGTCGGGGCATGGCGTCTTTGCGGCAGTCAACGAAAGCGGTCCGGGGGAAGGAAGAAGAAAGAAACCGATGTGCTGGGTGGCGGGGTCGGGATCCGGGCCCGCCCCTCGACCGGAAATCGCGGACGGGATGGCGCGCACCTCTTGGCCGAACACGATCGGTGCCCACCGATGGTTCTGGAGCCGCACCTCATCAAAGGAATCCTCCGGTTCTTGGGCTGACTCTCAAGGCCGGACGTCGAAGACTCGGAGGCGGCCATCCCAGTTGACGACACCGAGGCGACCGCCGGCCGGGTCGAAATGGACCAGGCCGACGGCTTGGTCGTACCCGTTGCCCGGGCCCTGCAGCGGCCAGCTAAGCAACGGGCCCGCCACAGCGCCGGTCGCCCAGATCGACAACCGGGCGTCGCCACCGCCGGTCAGCAGGCGGCGGCTGTCCGGCGAAAAACGCACCACCGGCACCTGGCGGCTGTGCCCGCGGAGGACCATCGGCTCGACCGGTTGCGCGGCCCCGTTCCGTGCCACGGTGCGTATCGCCCGGACCTCGACGTCGCCCGACATCGTGCCGACCGCCCACCAACGATGGTCCGGCGAGATGGCGATCGATGCCGGTGAACGCGAGGTCCGGAACGTTTCCCTCACCGCGCCTCCCGGGAGATCGACGAGGATCCCGTTCCCCGAGTCGTCCGCCGCCGCAGCCAATCCGCCGTCCTCCGTCGTCGCGACGGCAAAGACACGCGAGACGAGGTTCGTGATCGCGAATACCCGCCGGCGGAGCGCCACATCGAAGAAGCACGCGCCACCGGCGTCCGCACCGAGCGAGAACCAGCGGCCGCTGTCCGAGACGCTCCAGCCTTGGATCATGGCGCCGGGCCAGACGTGCGGCGACAACACCTCGTGCATCGTCGTGCCGACCGCCTGTCTCCGCAGCGACCAATCGCGACCGACACCGACCACCGATCCGTCGGACGCGAAGGCCAACGGCATGAAGACACCGGGGCACCGGCCGACCGGGTCGAGCGTCGTGGCGTCGAGCACCGAGGTCGTCCCGTCATCCATCGTCGCCGCGATCTGTCGTCCGTCCGGCGAGAACACGAGGTCCCCGAACTGCCCGTCGCGATAGATGCCGTCGCGTCTCGTGGAACGCCGGGGAACGGCGACATCCGACGCCCGCACCGTTCCGTCCTCGCCGGCCGAGACGATCCGGCGCCCATCGGCGGCCCAGGCGACCGCGGTCACCGGGCCTTCGTGGCCCAGGAAGTGCCGGATCTCCGTGCCGGTGTCCGCGTCCCAGAGCCGCACCGTCTGGTCGTCGCCGGCCGTGGCCACGGAGCGTCCATCAGGCGCGAACTGTGCGTCCCGGATCAGGGCCCGGTGGCCGACGAGACGGCTCACGGTCCGCTGGTCCGCGGTGGAAAGGACCTCGAACACGCCGATCTCATGGCGGAAACCCGCGAGCCGCCCGTCCGGCGAGAACCGCGGCAGGCTCGAGTCGTTGGTCGAAGCCCGGAGCAACGTCGGCCGGATCCCGCCCGCAGCCCACCAGTACAGCGGGAACCTCCGCCCGGCGCCGATGTCCTGCCAGACGACCGCGAGATGCGGACCCGATGGCGCGAACGACGCCGTCCCGATCAGACGGTCCCTTGGGCCCATCGCCGGCGTCGCGAACGTCCCTAGGATCGTGCCTGTCGTGACATCGTGCGCCTCGAGGATGAACTCGCCGCCCGCGCCGCGCCGTTGCGTGGCCGACGCCGACGCCGAGACCACGCGTCCGGCCGCCGGGTTGGTCCACAGGGACACCGGTCCCGATCTGCCGTCGGCGACCGAGAACGTCCGCCATCGCGTGTCGCCGTTCCCTGCCCTCTTTCCCAACAACAGCATCCGCCCGTCGGCCGTGAAGGCCCCGAGGCGGTCGACATCGGCGATCCGGTGGACCAAGGCACCGGTGTCGGCCCGCCGGACCTCCACGTGCTCCGACACGTCGAGGATCGCCACGGTGTCGCCACCGACGAGCAATCCGGCGTCGACGACCGCCGGTCCGTTCGTGCGAAGAAGGTTGGTCTCATCGCCGAGGGTCTCGTTCTTGAGCAGCGAGAACTCCATGCCGGCGAGGCCTTCCGGAGAGGTCTGATATCCTTGGCGACGCAGGGCCGCGCGGGCCGCGGAGAGGTCCTCGCTCGTGACCGCCTGGGCCGCGAGGTTCAGGTCGGCGATATAGCGGGCGGTCTCCTCGGAGCGACGGGTCTCCGCGAGCAGACGGCGTTGGACGAAGTAGCCGCGGGTCCCCACCGCGAGCACCACCAACGCGGCGAGCCCGGCGATGGACATCGTCGCGCGCGTCAGCCGGACCACCCGTCGTCGCAGCAAGGCCATGTCCTTGAGCGAACCTCCTGCCTCGATGAACCGGAGGTCCTCGAGCATCGCCCCGGCGGTCTCATACCGCTTCTCCGGCACCGGGTTCCCGGCCTTGAGCAGCACCTCGTTGAGCTCCAGGAATTGCCGCTGGTCCGTGCGCCCGGCGAAATCATCGGGGATCCGCGGGAAGTCCGCCGCCGGCAGTCCGGTCGACAGCTCGTAGAGGACGCGGCCGAGGCTATAGAGATCGGCGCGGACGCTGCCCGGACCTTCCGGCGGCGCATAATCCGGCGTGCCCACCGACGTGAGCGTGCGGTCGGACGACGACACGAGGCCGAGGTCCGCCAACTTCGGCATGCCGTGGATGAGGATGATGTTCGACGGCTTGATATCGCGGTGCAGCAACCCGAGGTCGTGCAGCACGGCGAGGCCCTGCGCCAGTTCCACCGCGAGACGGAGCGCATCGGCGGCGGGCAACCATCCGCGCCGCGCTTTCAGCTCCTTCAACGTCAGCGCGACATAGCTCGAAGGATCGATCTCCCTGCCGTTCTCCGCGTCGTCGGCCAGCTCCATCACGTAATGGAACCATCCCTCGTCAGGACGCTCGCCCACATGCAGCAACGCCAGCTGCGTGGGCGTGCCGGGCGCCACCATCTCCTGGTACCGGGTGATGCCCGCGAGTTCCCGCAAGAAGGGGCGCTCGTCCTTGAAGTTGTCGCGCCGGACGACCTTCACCGCGCGGTACGACCCGGTGACGCTCCGTGCCAACCAGACCTCGCCGTAACCGCCGCCCCCGATCTTGCGGAGCAGCTCGTAGTCGGGCACCACGGGGATGTGGGTCGATGGGTCTGACATTCCGGATCTTCTTGCCACGCCACGCCTTCACGTCGGTCATCGACCAACGCGCCACGCTCATCGTTCGGCTTGGATCCTGCACCGGAGCGAGGACCAAGTCTTCATCGTTTTCTTGGTATCGATCGCGATTTCTCCATGGATCCATCGGTGATGAGACCGGAGCTGAGGATCAAGATGAAGATACCGGTCCCCTCAAGGCCGGCGACCGATGCGCCCGGTTCAGGCCTGGAGCTGGGCCAGGACCTCGGGATCCCTTACGTCCACCCAGCGCCCGGCGATCTTCAACCCGGCGATCGTCTGGCCGGCGGCGACCATCGCGGAGATCGCGTCGGTCAATTCATATTCGCCGCGCGGAGATCGCTGGAGGCGCGCTGTGAACCCGAACACCGATGGGCGGAACAGATAGATCCCGGCGTTGTACCACACCGGCTGGCCCGGCTTCAGCCAGCCGGTCGCCATCAGCTCCGCGAGCTGCGCAGCATCGGGTTTCTCGACGAGCCGGGTAAGATCGAATTTGTCGTCGAAGAAGTTCAGGCCGCCTTTGGTCACATCCTGGCCCTCGGTCACGGTGATCAATCCGGCGAAATCGCCTTCCTTCCAACGCGCGACCATCTGCTGGTAGGTCTCGGGTCTCACGAGGATGTCACCGTACGTGAGCAGGAAATCCGAGGTGCCGATGAAATCCTTCGCGTGCTCCGGCGCCTTGCCGGTGCCGTCCTGCACGACCTGACGGGCGTAGCTGATCTTCCCGCCGAAGCGGCTGCCGTCGCCGAAATGCCCCTCGATCACCTCCGCCTTCCACCCGGTGATGATGCAGACCTCGCGGATGCCCGCGGCGATCAGGCCTTCGAGGATGTGCTCGAGGATCGGGCGCCCTTGGACGGGCAACATCGGTTTCGGCAGCTCGTTGGTGAGCTCCCGCATCCGGGTGCCTTTGCCTGCTGCGAGGATGACGGCTTTCATGCGGCGCGAATCGAAGCCGCAAGCCGCCGGAGAAGGCAACTCGGCTCTCGCTCGGATCTCAGCTGAAGAACAGGAAGGCAGGAACGGAGGTATCGGCTTCCCGCTTTCCTGCTCTCCAGATCACCGACCCGGGCGCCCCGGCCGGGTTCACTACTTCAACGGGAGCCTCAGCAGCCGCGGTCCGACGCAGGCGAACGCGGCCTGGAAGCGCGCCGCGCGGGCGAGCGGACCCAGGAACGGTCGTGCGCCGAGCTCGCAACCCGCCGCCCACGGCGAGAACGCCGGCATCACCAACAGATCGTCCGCGACCAGGAACGCCGGGCACTTCGCGGAGCTCGCCACGCCGTCGCCCAAGGTGATGGCCGGATGTTCGTGGCCGATGATCGCCCTCGGCGCGGTCGCGGCCTGGAGCCGGAACCCTTCGCCGTCGTCCGCGGCCTCGGGCGCGATGTCGCCGTGGAGCAGGAGATGTCCGCCGAGCCGCAGTTGCCGCCGGCAGACGACCGGCAGTCCCCACCCGGCGACGAGTCGCTCCAGCTTGTGGTCGTGGTTGCCGAGGCAGAAGACCAGCTCGCTCGCCGGCGAAAGGCGCGCGCAGAGATCGCGGAGCGAGGCCTCCAGCGCGGGCAATGCGACCGCTCGATGCACGACGTCGCCCAAGACGACGATCCGGTCAGGTCGGTGGACCCGTTGGAGCGCGGCGAGTCGTTCCGTGGTGTCGTCCGGCGCGGAGACGGGCAGGAGCGCGCCCCGGGTCCGCTGCGCCCAGGCGTAGCCGAGATGCGTGTCGGCGACGGCCAGGGTCCTTGGACCCGGCAGCCAGACCGCGCGCCGCGCGTCGAGCAGGAGCCCGTCGGCGAGCGTCGCGGTCGATGCGGTCGATGCGGGGTGCGGAGCCATCGGCGGGGGCGGGCGGACGGTTCTCGGTGCCTGGAAACGAAGACGGGCGCCGGTCGGCCGGCGCCCGTCGTGGCGGATCCGTGGCGGGCGGCGGCCTACGCGCCCATGCCGTCCTCGAAGCTCCCGCCGGCCTGCGGGAAGCAGAGGTGGTCGCGGGTGTAGGCGATGCCGTTGGCGCTGCAGTAATCGAGGTCCTTGTGGGCGGATTCGGCCTCGACGACGAGCGGCGCGGTCTTGGTGCCCATCAGCTTGGTGTAGCGGTCCTGGTAGCCGACGTGCAGGAGCAGCTCGACGTAGCGGCTCATGTTGAGGTCGCCGGTCGGCAGGTCGGTGAACTGCATCGCGCGCTTGCCCCACGCCGGCTGCATCGCGCGGAGAGGGAAGCCGGAGCGGATGGTGAAGTTCTTCACGTGCGCCGCGTAGATGCGGCCGCCGACCTTGAGGAAGCGCTGTTCCCAGGTCTCGCCTTCCCAGCAGTGCGACGGGTCGGCGTTCACCGCGAGGCATTTGTCGCCGTCGCAGATGCTCACCAGCATGTTGAAATCATCGGCGCACATCGCGGCGGTGCCGGGATGGATCTCATGGGCGAGATAGATGCCGAGCTTATCGGCGTGGGCGCGGAGTTTGGCCGTCTTCTTCACGAAGCGCTCCTGGCCTTCCTTGATGAGATCGAAGCCGCCGCCGGACCAGAAGCCCCACGGATATCCGGTCGCGAGTTCCCAGCCGAACGCGACGCCCCAGAACATCGGGATCACCTTCACGCCGAGCTCGGCCGCGAGGTCCATCAGCTTGAGCAGATACGTCTCGTGCCACTTCTCGATCTTCTCCGGCGAGAGCTTCGCCACCTCCGGCGCGATGAAAGGATGCCCGGACTTCGTCCCCGTCCAGATCGACGTATGCACCCAGAAAGGGCAGTGCGCCGAGACGCCATC
>JANNAJ010000119.1:0-2809 GCA_031384285.1 Verrucomicrobiota bacterium | reverse complement strand
CGGCTCGACACGCTGGTCGAGTGGTCGGCCATCTCGGCCCCGGCGGGCGAGGTGCTCGGCGTGATGAGGATCAACGGTCGCATAGGAAGACGTTCCAGACCCGGCCCGCCGGCCCGCTCTTCAATCCGCGAAGGTGTGCTCAGGGAAGCGGTCGCGGATGAGCCGCTTCACGTTGATGACCGCCTCGGGCGGGTTGAGGTCGCGTCCCGCGCGGCGCTGGATCGATTCCAGCAGCTCCAGCCAGTCCTGCAGCGGCGGATGCGGCAGCGCATCCCACTCGATGTCCTTGCCGCGCCGTCTCGAGCGCTCGAAGAACCGCCAGTCCTTGCCGACACGCTGGGCATAGACATGCCGTTTCACCCCGTCGTCGCCGGTGGTCGTCCAACCGATCTCTGCTTTAGCACCCATGGACGAAGAGCATGACGGAAACCGCGGACGGGAAGAAGCCCGTTCATTCCGGCAGATCCACGCTTGCGACCGCCATCGCGGCGATGCCTTCGCGCCGGCCGATGAATCCCATCGTCTCGTTGGTCGTGGCCTTCACGCCCACCTTGCGCGGATCGATCCCGAGCGCCGAGGCCAGGTTCTGCTTCATCGCCGGGATATGCGGGAAGATCTTCGGGGCCTCCGCGAGCAATGTCGCGTCGATGTTCACGATGCGCCCGCCCCGCAGACCGACCTGCCGCGCCGCTTCCTCCAGGAACACCCGGCTCGGCGCGCCTTTCCACCGCGGATCCGTGTTGGGGAAGAAGTGCCCGATATCGACCTCGCCCAGCGCGCCGAGCACGGCGTCGGTGATGGCATGGGCGAGGGCATCGGCGTCGCTGTGGCCGTCCAAGCCCATCGTGTGCGGGATCGCGACGCCACCCAGGATGAGGGGGCGGCCTTCGACGAGCTGGTGGACATCGTATCCGATGCCGACATGGATCATAGGCGGAGGAGACAGCAGACCGGTGCCGGAATCCAGAAGACAGAATCGCGAGCGAAGCGCCCGGAGCGGGTCAGAACCAGCCGAGCCGGCCGCGATTCGCGTGGTAGAACACCCCGAGCAGACGAGCTTGGACGACCGCGAAGTAGAGCCAGTTGAAGGCATGCCAAGCATCGCCGACGAAAGGCACGGGGAGCTTCTCCGCCAAGTACGACGTGCCGACCTGCACCACGATCAGCAACGTGATCAAGGCCACCATCGCCAGATAGCGCCCCGGGCTCGCCGCGATCGAGCGGATGACCAGGAAAGGATGCAAGCCGGCGATCGAATCGGCCATCGACACGGCCAGCAAGGCCATCGGATAGACGACAAGCCCTGCCAAACCCAGTCCGGCCCCGACCCCAAGGACAAACGTGTCGGCGTGCCTCCATCCCCAGAGGCACAAAGCCGCGCCAGGCCCGAAGCAGGTGGCCATGGTCACGACCCACCTCAGGAACGGCCCCGCGATCTCTTCGGTCCAATCCTCGGTCCCGGGCCATGGCGGCATCGTGTCGATGCCTTGGGCGCTGCTTTGGACGATGCCTTGCAACGCGCCGAAAAAATATCCGGTGACCAAGAACGAAAGAATCATCGCGATCATCCCGGAGAACGAGGCCACCACACCCATCAACAGGATGAACACCACACCCGAACCGAAGATGACCGCCCCATCGCCGCAGAACGGATACGCCAAGGCGCCGACCAGACGACCGGCGAAGCTCTGGCTGTCGGATCCGGACGACGGGACCATCGCCTGCGGACCTGGTCCTCGGTCCACGTCGACGCACGCATCGGGGAACATCTCGCCGAGCGAGAGCCATTCCGGGTCGCCTTCCCGCCGAGCGAGATCGAGCGGACCCGCCTGGCCCGAACGGATCATCCCCTCGACCTCGTCCGGGCTGAACGGCCCGGACGTCTCTCCGCCACGAAAGACGTGGCACCGAGCAGGGTCCGGTGCCGCGGGGGCGTCGCTCGATATCGCCTGGCGGAGTCGCAACGGTGGCGAGGACGTCGCCGGATCGAGGTCGGCGGAGGAAGCGGTGCCATCGCGAGGATCGGTCATTGGGATGCTGGACTTCCGGTCTAAACAAGTCCGACCGCCGCAGCGAATGGAACTTCGCGGCCCCATTCCAGCGCCAGCCCGTAGATGTCCTTGGCCGGAAGCCAAATCACGGCTTCCCAAACCGCCCGGACAGGACTACAGCATCCTACCAAAGCCATGAGCACTCTCCGTCTTTGCCTGATCGCGACGGCCTTCGCCATCGCCGCCCAACTCCCGTCGCTCGCCCGCCAAGCGACCGTCGGGCGCATCCGCGGTTCGCTCGACAAAGCCACGGGTGGCGCCACCGCGACCCAGTCCAAGAACGCGGCGGCCTCCGCTCCGGTTGCGCCGCAGATCGATCCCGCGGCCGTCGCCAAGGCCCAGAAGGCGCGCGATGCCCAGGTGTCGGCCATCGCCGCAGGACAGAACCAGCGGAACCAGAAGGCGCTGGTCGGCGCGGACCAACGCGTCGTGGATTTCCTCAAGCAACGGGTCGAAGACGGTTCGGCCGGCGCGGCATTCGACCTCGCCAAACGCTACGAAGAAGGCAAAGGCGTGGAAGAGGACGCCACCGAAGCCCGTCGCCTCTACAAGTTGTCGGCCGAACGCGGGAACGATGAGGCGAAGAAGTGGCTCGAAGAACATCCCGAGCCGAAGAAGGAGACGGCCAAGGGAGAACAGAAGCCGGCGGTGAAGTGAAGGAGGCGCGGCGACAGGGTCCACTCAAAGGCTCGACGGCGACCAGGCCGATCCGGAGGGCTGGCCGTGGCCGCAGGGCCGGAGCGGTGGTTTTCAGCCGG
>JANNAJ010000087.1:0-2038 GCA_031384285.1 Verrucomicrobiota bacterium | reverse complement strand
TGCCGACCTCCGCGACCACGGACTCTTGGGTGAAGAGCCCAAACCGAACGCGGAGGCCATGCTCGGCCTCCGCGTCGCTTGCGCCGACCTCCTCGGGCACGCCTACTGGAATCTTACCTCACACCACCACAACTGACCGCCACTTCCGATCACACCCTGCTCGCAGGCGAGGCTTGCCTCGGGACACCGCGATCCGCAGCCTCGGCGTGCCCATGAGTCCGCTCGACCGCTTCCTCATCGCGCCGCGCTGCGTGCCGGTGCTCGATCCCGTCTTCCGTCCCGCCTCGCTCGCCACGCGGGCCTTCGCCGCGGAGGCCACCGTGCCGGTGACGCTCGCGCTGGAACAGGCCGACGGATCGGTCTTCCACCATCCGTTCCGCGTGCTCGCCGGCACGCATCCCGACGCCGCGGTGGCCAACCCTTACTTCACCGAGCGCCTCGCCAAGTTCCTGCTCTGGGCCTACGGCGGCTGGCGCATCCATGTCGCAGGGCCGTCCGCGCTCGCGGATGCGCTGCGTGCCCACTACACCGGCACGGCGACCGGGCGCTTCGATTCCGAGATCATCGGGCAACGCATCTATGACCGGCCCATCGAGGTCGTCCACGCGCCGACGCCAGCGGATCTGCCGGCACCGAGGTCGGTCACGGCGCCGTTGGGACGCCACTGGGACGGCTGCCGCATCGGGTTCGACCTCGGCGGGAGCGACCGCAAGGTGGCCGCCGTCATCGACGGACGCTGCGTATTCAGCGAGGAGATCGTCTGGGATCCGTACTTCCAGCCGGACCCGCAGTACCATTTCGACGGCGTGATGGATTCGTTGCGCCGCGCGGCGGCGCATCTGCCGCGCGTGGACGCCATCGGCGGCAGCGCCGCGGGCGTGTACGTGAACAACCGGGTCAAGGTCGCCTCGCTCTTCCGCGGCGTGCCGCAGCCGTTGTTCGACTCGCGGGTGAAGGACCTCTTCCTCGAACTGCGCCGCGCCTGGGACGGCATCCCCTTCGACGTGGTGAACGACGGCGAGGTCACCGCGCTCGCGGCGTCGATGTCGCTCGGCGTGGACTCGGTGCTCGGCATCGCGATGGGCACGAGCACGGCGGCGGGGTTCGTGACTGCGGATGGCAACATCACATCGTGGCTGAACGAGCTCGCCTTCAACCCGGCCGATTACAGCCTCGCGGCGCCGCGGGACGAGTGGAGCGGCGACCTGGGCTGCGGCGCGCAATACTTCTCGCAGCAGGCCGTCGGACGCCTGATCGGGCCGGCCGGGATCGAATGCGACCCTGGGCTGCCGTTGCCCGAGAAGCTCAAGCTCGTGCAGGAGCTGATGAAGGCGGACCGCGACGTCCGTGCCGCGCGCATCTACGACACGATCGGCACCTACCTCGGCTACGGGCTGGCGCACGACGCGGATTTCTACGCGTTCGACCACGTGCTGGTGCTGGGCCGCGTGACGACCGGCGAAGGCGGCGACCTCATCCTCTCGGCCGCGCGCCGGGTGCTGGAGACGGAGTTCCCCGCGTTGGCCGAGCGCGTGCGCTTCCACACGCCCGACGAGAAGGACAAGCGCCACGGCCAGGCGGTCGCCGCGGCGAGCCTGCCGGTGCTGCCGCGGTGAACCCGCGGTGCCCGCGACCGGGCGCATCTCGACACTGCCCCCGATTAGAAAGGGAACCAGAGCTGCTCCCAGTGGTCATTGCGACGTGCCTCGTCCAAGGCGCCCAGATGGCGGAGGCCGGTCGGGGTCCAGAACTGGCCCGGGCGTTTGAAGCGGCACTGCCGTTGGCGGCAGGCCGACTCGACGGCGCCGGAGCCGATGGGACCGCTCTCTGCGAGGCTCTGGTAGCGCATCCGGTGGGCGTGGCCGGCGAAGTATCTCCGCTCCCGCCGGACGATCTTTCCCCGGGGACCGCGCGGAGTTTTGAGTCGGCGGATCTTGTCGAGGACCTGGACCTCCTGCCCGTGGCGCAGTTCATGGCGTCGTTGCTCCGCCCAATGTCCGGCGGCGGGCGTGTCCCCCCACATGGCCCGGGCGAGTTC
>JANNAJ010000011.1:0-2640 GCA_031384285.1 Verrucomicrobiota bacterium | reverse complement strand
AGGATTTGGTGATGACGGCTTTGACACCGAGGAGGTTGGTGCCTTTGGCGGCCCAGTCGCGGCTGCTGCCCATGCCGTAGTCTTCGGCCCCGATGATGATGCTGGGGGTGCCGGCGGCCATGTATTGGATGGCGGCGTCGTAGATGGACATTTCCTCGCCGGAGGGCTGGAGGAGGGTGTTGCCGCCTTCCTTGCCGCCGAGCATGAGGTTCTTGATGCGGACGTTGGCGAAGGTGCCGCGGGTCATCACCCGGTCGTTGCCGCGGCGGCTGCCGTAGCTGTTGAAATCGGCGAAGGTGACGCCGTTATCGAGCAGGTACTTGCCGGCGGGCGACGACTTCTTGATCGCGCCGGCGGGCGAGATGTGGTCGGTCGTGACGCTGTCGCCGAAGATGCCCAGGGCGCGCGCGCCGGTGATCGGCTTGATGGCCCCGGACTGGAGCGAGAAATCGGTGAAGAACGGCGGCTCCTGGATGTAGGTGCTCTTCGCGTCCCACTCGTAGACGTTGCCGAGGGTGGACGGGATCTCGTTCCACTTCGGGTTCTGCTCGGCGAAGTTGCTGTAGAGCCGGCGGAAGACCTCGGGCTTGAGCGCGGCCTGCAGCTGGTCGCGGACCTCCTGCAAGGTGGGCCAGAGGTCCTTGAGGAACACCGGCAGCCCGTCCTTGCCCGTGCCGATGGGCTCGGAGGCGAGGTCGATGTCGACGCGGCCGGCGAGGGCGAAGGCGACGACCAGCGGCGGCGACATGAGGAAGTTCGCCTTGATGTTCTGGTGGACGCGCGCCTCGAAGTTCCGGTTCCCGGACAGGACGCTCGCCGCGACGAGGTCGTTCTTCACCACGGCCTCCTCGATCTTCGGATCGAGCGGACCGGAGTTGCCGATGCAGGTGGTGCATCCGTAGCCCACCGTCTGGAACCCGCGCTGGTCGAGGTACGGCGCGAGACCGGTCTTCTCCAGATAATCGGTGACCACGCGGCTGCCGGGCGCCAGCGAGGATTTCACCGCCGGGTTCACGGTCAGGCCCTTCGCGACCGCCTTCTTCGCCAAGAGGCCGGCGGCGAGCATCACGCTGGGATTGGATGTGTTGGTGCAGCTGGTGATGGCGGCGATGAGCACCGAGCCGTGGCCGATCCGCGAGCCGTCCACCTGGGCGCTGACGCTCGTGAACTCCTCGGCCTTCTTGCCGAAGCCGGCCTCGGTGATCGGCTTGCTGAAGGAACCGACGAACGTGTCCTTCAGCTTCGAGAGCTCGATGCGGTCCTGCGGGCGCTTGGGTCCGGCGACGCTCGGCACGACGGTGGAAAGATCGAAGTCGACGACCTGCGAGTACTCGATCTGCCCCTTCGCCGGGATGCCCCACAGGCCCTGCGCCTTGTAGTAGCTCTCGTACAACGCGACCTGCTCGTCGCTGCGACCGGTGGCGCGGAGGTAGTCCGAGCATTCGGCGTCGATGGGGAAGAAGCCCATCGTGGCGCCGTATTCCGGGGCCATGTTGGCGATGGTGGCGCGGTCCACGACCGGCAGCGCCGAGGCGCCGGGACCGAAGAACTCGACGAACTTGCCGACGACCTTGGTCTTGCGCAGCAGCTGCGTGATGGTGAGCGCGAGGTCGGTGGCGGTGACGCCTTCGCGGAGGGCGCCGGTGAGGTGGACGCCCACGACGTCCGGCGTGAGGAAATACACCGGCTGGCCGAGCATGCCCGCCTCGGCCTCGATGCCGCCGACGCCCCAGCCGACGATGCCGATGCCGTTGATCATCGTGGTGTGCGAATCGGTCCCGACCAGCGTGTCGGGATAGTGGACGCCGCCCTGGTCGAGCACGCCCTTGGCGAGGTGCTCGAGGTTGACCTGGTGGACGATGCCGATGCCGGGAGGCACGACCTTGAAGGTGTCGAACGCCTGCATGCCCCACTTGAGGAACTGGTAGCGCTCGCGGTTGCGGGAGAACTCGAGGTCGAGGTTCTTGGCCAGCGCGTCGGCGTTCCCGGCGAAATCAACCTGGACCGAGTGGTCGACCACGAGGTCGACGGGCACGAGCGGCTCGATGATCTTCGGGTTCTTGCCGAGCTTGGCGACGGCGGTGCGCATCGCGGCGAGGTCGACGAGCAAGGGGACGCCGGTGAAGTCCTGGAGCACGATGCGCGCGACGACGAACGGGATCTCGGCGGTGCGCTCCTCGTTGGGCTTCCAGTTGGCGAGCTCCTTGATGTTGGCCTCCTGCACCTTCAGACCGTCGCAGTTCCGCAGCACCGATTCCAGCACGAGGCGGATGGACACCGGCAGCTTGGAGACCGGCCCGACGTCGGCCTTCTCCAGGGCGGGCAGGGAGTAGAATTTCCCGGTCTTGCCGTGGCCGAGGTCGAAGGACTGCAGGGTGCCGAAAAGATTGTGCGGCGTGCTCATGGATTCGTGGATGGTGCGGGAATCAGTTCAAAAACGCGGCCCGAACCGTGAGGGGTGGCGAAAACAGCGTCAAGGACCGGACCCCTGCCGGGTGCGATTGGAAGTGGCGGACAGTTGAAGTGGTGTGAGGGAAGAGTCCAGCAGGCGTGCCCGAGGAGGTCGGCGCGAGCGACGCGGAGGCCAAGCATGGCCTCTGCGTCGGGATTGAGCTCTTCCCCCAAGAGTCCGTGGTCGCG
>JANNAJ010000732.1:0-3836 GCA_031384285.1 Verrucomicrobiota bacterium | reverse complement strand
GCTCCAGCCCTGCGAACCTGCCTGCCACGCCACCGAGCGGTCCACGTTGTACCGGACGAGGACGAGCGTGATGCACCAGGCGAGGAACGTTCTGCGCCCGAGCGGCCTCCTGCCGGTCAAGAACCGGCCCGGGCCAGAATTTAAGAACCGGGCGGTCCACGGCGATGCAGGCGAAGGTCTCACGGCAGTTCCAAGAACGTGGTGGCCGCGGGATGACGGCGGCGGATCCGCTTCCGGGGCACCGAGCAGACATCGCCGAGACACTGCCGGTTGGCGGCGATCCAGCGGTACAGCGCCCGGGCGAGGCCGTCGGGGCCCGGCAGACCCGCGAGGACCGCGAACGGCCAGGCCCACCAGATTGTCCGGCCGATGGCGACCAAGGCATCGACACCGCCGAGCACCGATCCGCCGACGAGCAACAGCTTCATCTCGTCGGGGAGCTCGCCCGGACGCAGTCCGAGCCGTCGGCGGGCCCACTCGGTCTGCAACGCGACCGGGACGAACCCGCGGCGACGGAGCAGCGGTCCCCATCGATGGATGGCGGTGAGGCAGACCGGGCAGAAGCCGTCGTAGAGCACCCAACCGCGTGCCGAAATCGGGGGCTCCTCGGTCAGGGCGATGGTGTCGTCTTGCATAAGAAGGGAAGGGGTCCGGGCTCAGCCGCCGAGCCCGAGCAGTTTGCGGAGTTTGCCGCCCATCTTGGCGGCCTTCACCAGCGCGCTGGTCGGCCAGTCGCGGGCCTGTTCGTAGCAGCCGTGGGCGGTCTCGAAGAAGCCGTGCAGCTCGCGCAGGCGCTTCTCGCTGTGCTCGCCGGTCGCTTTGTCGTCGTGCGCCTCGGCGATGCACTCGCGGAGCACGGCGAGCGTGGGGTCGAGCTCGCGCTTCTTCCGCTCGTCCACCACAACGCGGAACATCTCCCACACGTCGGCCATCGTCTCGAAATGGTCGCGCCGGTCGCCGGCGAGGTGGACGAGCTTCACGATGCGCCAGCCCTGGAGCTCCTTGAGGCTGGTGCTGATGTTCGAGCGGGCGACGCCCAACGTCTCCTGGATCTGCTCGGCGTTCAGCGGCTTGGGGCTGAGGAAGAGCAGCGCGTGGACCTGGGCCACGGTGCGGTTGATGCCCCAGCGCGCCCCCATCTCGCCCCAATGGAGGATGAACTTCTGTTCGACGGGTGAAAGGTTGGTCATGTCCGTTATTTCTGTCATTACAGAAACATCAGATGTGGCCGCTGTCAAACGAGGATCGACCGGGGGGGCGGATCCGGTGCCGGCCATCGGCGACGTCGCGGGGAAGGGGAGGCGCTCCGACCGTCGCGCTTGCCGGGGGCTTCGTCCGTCTTGCACAGTCCGCCCATGAGATCCCTGTTCCCGTCGATCTTCGCCGCCGTGGCGGTCGCGCTGACCGTCCGCGCCGCGGAGCCCAACAACCGTCCCCACGCCCCGACCGCCGAGCCGGTGCCGGCGACGACCGCGCGGTCCCAGGCCGTCGCGGCGCCGGCCGCGGGCGAGCGGATCGTCTTCATCGGCAACGGCCTCGCCGAACGCGACGTCTACTACAGCCGGCTCGAGACCGAGCTGCACCTGCGCTTCCCGGAGCAGCATCTCATCGTCCGCAACCTGGGGCGCCCCGGCGACACCCCGGGATTCCGGCCGCATCCGGCCCGCGTCTCGCAATGGGCCTTCCCCGGCGCGGCGCAGTTCCATCCCGAGCTCAACTCGCATTTCGGCAAGGGCTTCTTCCCCACGCCCGACCAGTGGCTCACCCATCTGAAGACCGACACGCTCGTCGCTTTCTTCGGCTACAACGAATCGTTCGACGGGCCGACGCGGGTGGCCCACTTCCAGGCGGAGCTCGACGCCTTCGTCGTGCACACGTTGTCCAAGGCGTACAACGGCGCCGCGGCTCCGCGGCTCGTGCTGGTCTCGCCGCTCGCGTTCGAGGACCTCTCGGCGAAGCGCGACCTGCCCGACGGCAAGAAGGAGAACGCCAGCCTCGCGCTCCACGCCGAGGCGGTCCGCGGCGTCGCCAAGAAGCACGGGCTGACCTTCGTGGATTTCTTCGGCTTCTCCCGGGCGCGCTACGCCAAGAAGGGCCAGCCGGCGCTCACCATCAACGGGTTCGCCCCGACCGAGGCCGGATACCAGGAGCTGGCGGCCGTGCTGGCCGACGGCGCCTTCGGCAAGACGCCGCGCAAGTCCCGGACGGATGCGGCGCTGATGAACGCCGCGGTGAAGGAGAAGGACTACTTCTGGAACAACGACTACAACCTGGTGAACGGCGTCCACACGCACGGGCAGCGCTATGATCCGTTCGGCCCGCAGAACTATCCCGACGAGGTCCAGAAGACGCGCGAGATGATGGCCATCCGCGACACGCTGGTGCACGACATCGCCGCCGGCCGGGCGAAGACAGTCGCGGTCGATGATTCGAACACCCGCTCGGTCCCGGCGGTGCCGACCAACTTCAAGCGCCCGGTGGACTACGTGGACGGCGTGAAGGCCATCGAGAAGATGACCGTGATGCCCGGCTACAAGGTCGAGCTCTTCGCTTCAGAGAAAGAGTTCCCCGACCTCAAGAAGCCGGTCCAGATGTCCTTCGACGCCCGTGGGCGCCTCTGGGTCGCCACCACGCCGACCTATCCGCATTACAAGCCGGGCGCGTCCCGGCCCGACGACAAGATCCTGATCTTCGAGGACACCGACGGCGACGGCCGCGCGGACAAGCAGACGGTCTTCGCCGACCATCTTCATCTGCCCATCGGCTTCGAGCTCGCGCCGGAAGGCGTCTACCTCTCGCAGGAGCCGAACCTCTGCCTGCTGGTGGACGACAACCACGACGACAAGGCGGACCGCATGGAGATCCTCATGCACGGGTTCGACACGCACGACACGCACCACGCGATCTCGGCCTACAGCGCCGATGCCTCGGGCGCGTTCTACCTGCTCGAAGGCCGCTTCCTCCACAGCCAGGTGGAGACGCCGTACGGTCCGCAGCGCTGCAACGACGGCGGTGCGTGGCGCTTCGACCCGAAGCGCTTCAAGCTCGAGCGCTACATCCAATCGGACGTGAACAACCCGTGGGGCATCGCCTTCGACGACTGGGAACAGTGCGTCCTCTCCGATGCTTCCAGCGGCGAGAACTACTGGGCTCTGCCCATCTCGGCGAAGATGCCCTACGGCGTCGAGATCCAGCGGGCCGGCGACTACGTGCCGAAGCGCTCGCGTCCGACCTCGGGCTCGGAGTTCGTGTCGTCCCGCCATTTCCCGGACGATCGGCAGGGGCAGTTCATGACCTGCAACAGCATCGGCTTCCTCGGCCTCAGCTTCGCCGCGCCGCGCGACGACGGCTCCGGCTTCACCGGCAGCCTGGCCGGCGACCTGATCAGCTCGAGCGACCCGAACTTCCGCCCGGTCGACCTGGAGTTCGCGCCGGACGGCTCGCTCTACTTCCTCGACTGGCACAACGCGCTGATCGGTCACATGCAGCACAACGCGCGCGACCCGAACCGCGACCACGAGCACGGCCGCATCTACCGCGTCACCTATCCGTCCCGTCCGCTCGTGACGCCCGCCAAGGTCGCCGGCGCCAGCGTCGCCGCGCTGCTGGAGAACTTGAAGCTGCCCGAGTACCGCACCCGCTACCGCACCCGCCGCGAACTGCGCGCGCATCCGGCGGCGGAAGTTGTCCCGGCCGTCAAGGCATGGGCCGCCAAGCTCGACAAAGCGGATCCGCGCTATGAGCACCACCTCTGCGAGGCGCTCTGGGCCACCTGGGCGCAGAACAAGCCCGACACGGGCCTGCTCATCGCCTGCCTCAACGCCCGTTCACCCCAG
>JANNAJ010000631.1:0-17018 GCA_031384285.1 Verrucomicrobiota bacterium | reverse complement strand
TTGCCGTGCTCCTTGATGAGGTCCACGAGGCGCTCGACGGCTTCGACCTCCGGGATGTTGAACTTCACCGGCTTCTTGCCGACGTAGAGGTTGATCTTGTTCGGCGCGCCGCCCACGTAGCCGAAATCCGCGTCGGCCATCTCGCCGGGCCCGTTCACGATGCAGCCCATGATGGCGATCTTCACGCCCTTGAGGTGATCGGTGCGCGCCTTGATCCGCGCGGTGACGGTCTGGAGGTCGAAGAGCGTCCGGCCGCAGCTCGGGCAGGCCACGTAATCGGTCTTGAACGACCGGCATCCGGCCGCTTGGAGGATGTTGAAGGCGAGCCGCAGCGATTGCCCGGCTCCGGATTCGCCGCGGACCAAGATGGCATCGCCGATGCCGTCCGCGAGCAGCGCACCGAGGTTCACCGAGGCGCGGAGCAGCGCGATCTCCGGCTTCAACGCGTCGGGACCGAAGCCGAGGCAGTCCTTGAGCAGGATGGGGTTGTCGCGCCCGAGCCGGCGCAGGTGCGCGGCGAGCAGCCGGAAAGCGGAGATCGGCGGCAGGTCCACGCCGTCGGCGACGGTCACCAGCTGGGTGCGGCAGTTGATCTGTTCCGGCACGATCGGTTGCGTCGGGTCGAGCTCAAGCAAATTGAGGTCTTCGAGCACGCCTTCCGGCTTCACATCGGCCTTGGGCAAGATGCGCGGCGCGACCTTGTCGAAGGTGGCCCGGGTGACGACGACGCGGACGGTCTGCTCGCCGCCGGCCTTCACCGCGCCGAGGTCCGTCTCCGCGGAGGCGCGACGCTCGTAGTGGAACGGATCGTAGGAGCGTTCCAAGCCGGGATCCACGGGCCGCAGGTTCGCCAGCGCGGGGATCTGCGCGAGCAGGTCGTCGCAGACAGCGATCTCGCGCGGGCTGTCCTCGGTGAGGGAGACGCGGATGGTGTCGCCGATGCCGTCGCAGAGCAGGGAGCCGATGCCGATGGCGGACTTGATGCGGCCGTCCTCGCCTTCGCCGGCCTCGGTGACGCCGAGATGGAGCGGGTAGTTCCAATCGGGGCCTTCCTGGTCGAGGCGGGCGACGAGCAGCCGGTAGCACTCGATCATGACCTTCGGGTTCGATGACTTCATCGAGAACACGAAGTCGTGGAAGCCGTTCTTGCGGGCGATGCGGGCGAACTCGAGCGCGCTCTCGACCATGCCGAGCGGCGAATCGCCGTAGCGGTTCATGATCCGGTCGCTGAGCGAGCCGTGGTTGGTGCCGATGCGCAGGGCGCGGCCGAGTCGCTTGGCCTCGAGCACGAGCGGGGTGAACTTCTCCTCGATGCGCCGCAACTCGTCGGCGTAGGCATCGTCGGTGTACTCCTTGACCGCGAATTTCTTGGAATCCGCGTAGTTGCCGGGATTCACGCGGACCTTCTCCACCCACTTCACGGCCTCCATCGCGGCATCGGGCTTGAAATGGATGTCGGCGACGATGGGCACGTGGCAACCGACGGCGCGGAGCTCGCGGACGATGTGCTCGAGGTTCGCCGCGTCCTTCACGGTCGGGGCGGTGATGCGCACGATCTGGCAGCCGACGGCGACGAGGTCCAGCGTCTGCCGGACGCAGGCCGCGGTGTCCATCGTGTCGCAGGTGATCATGGACTGCTTCACGACCGGACGGCTGCCGCCGATGACGACCCCGCCGCGGGACGGGTCGCCGACGGCGACTTCGCGGGTGGGACGGCGCGAGAAGGTCCAAGGGGACGGGCGATGCTTCATCTTGTCGGCGGACCCTAGCGCCGGACGGCCGCCGAGGCGACAACGACGTTGGGATCGAGGGAAGGACGACGACCCGGGTGCCCTGGTCAGGTCACTTGGCCGGAGAAGGCGCCGGGGCGGCGGATTCGACCAGGTTGCGCTGCTGGAGCAGAGCCTTGAAGAGCGGCACGCGGCGGAGATCGAAGAAGGTCACGTAGAGCATGAACGAGATGAGCAGCAGCGCGAAGCTGGTCGTCGCGTACTCCTGGAAGCGCAGGCTCACCTTGCGGCGGGTGATGAGCTCGAACAGCGCCAAGGTGATGTGGCCGCCGTCCAGCACCGGCAGCGGCAGCATGTTCAGCAAGGCAAGGTTCAGGTTCAGCATCACCAGGAAGCGCAGGCCGAGGCGCAGGTCGGTCTTCAGCTCGACGGCGAGGCCGCCGAGGATGCCCACCGGACCGCTGAGGTCCTTGGCGCCGACGCCGGTCTCCTTGGAGTGGGCGAGCGCGGTGAAGGTCTTGCCCATGCGGGTGAACACCTCGTCGAACTGCTCCCATGGCGTCGGGCCCGGGCGCTGGACCTCGTAACGTCCGCCGGCGAACCCGATACCGATGAGGCCGCGCTTCTCCTTCGCGTCGTACACCGGCGTGACGGTGAAGGTGCGGCGCTGTCCGGCGCGCTCGACGACGATGTCGCATGGCTTGCCCTCGCCTTTGCCGATCAGCTCCATCAGGTGCTGCTGGTTGAGGACCGCGATGCCGGCGAAGGTGAGGAACTTGTCGCCGGTCAACATCCCGGCCTTGGCGGCGGGCATGTCGGGCCGGACCAAGCCGATCACCGGCCGGTCGAGTGGATCGAGGTTCAGCCACTTGAGGCCGAGCAGCGGACTGGAGCGCGTGGCGAGCTGGTAGGTGGTGCGGACGCCTTGGCGCTCGATGGCGACGGGCAACACGTTGGTCCGGGCGGTGATCACCTCCATGCTCACCTCTTCCCACGACTTCACCGCGTTGCCGTCGACGGCGACGATGCGGTCGCGTTCCTGGATGCCGAGCTTGGCTTCCGGCGAATCCTTCTCGACCGGCCCGATGACCGGCGGGTTGACGAGCATCGGCAGGCCGATGACCCAGATCAACGAGGCGATGGCCAGCGCGAAGAGCACGTTCATCGCCGGGCCGGCGGCCGCGACAAGGATGCGCGAGACGGGCGACGCGGGCGGGATCTCGGCATCCGCCTTCCCTTCGATCGCCTCGCTGGTGATCATCTGCGGCAGCTTCACGAAACCGCCCGCCGGGATCCAGCGGATGCTCCATTCCACTCCTTGGAACATCCACGAGAAGGCCTTCGGCCCGAGGCCGATGGAGAAGCCCTCCACCTTCATCCCGCGGCGCAGGGCCATCCAGTAATGGCCGAGCTCGTGGAAGAAGATGCTGGCGCCGAAGAACAGCACCACGGCGACGGCGATGAAGAGCCAACGGAGATATTCCATGCGAAGCGGTGACAAGCTAGATGCGCGACGGCGGCAAGGCAACCGGCGGGTCGGGCGGGATGAAGATTCATCGCGCGAAGGTCCGGATGCATGTCCGGATGCGTGTTGACACCGCGGACGGTCCATCCTATCTGCCGGTCCGTCAGTAGTAGCAGCCTAAGCTCACCTGCCTTCCTGCGGGTGGTCACGGGGGAACCAAGTTCCCGGCGCAAGCCGGGATGGGGCGCACGGGGCCGGGCAACCGGTCCCAAGTCCACTTCCAAGGACAAGCCCGTCAGCTAACCCCGTCGGCGATTGGGAGGGCGATCCTCTAGGTCCGCAAGTCGCGGCACCAACCGGTCTCCCCGTCCGTGACAACGCGCGCGTGCCGCCGGCCCGTGGCGTCGCCGGGGAGAGCCTGTGTCTCCCGAGGGCGGCCCCGTCCCGTCGGCGCGAGCGCAGATCGTGGTGGGTGTCCTATGAAACGCATCGTGTTGTTGGCAATGGTGGCCGCGGCTGTCTTGACCGCGGAGCATGGATGGTCGGGAACGCAGCAGGAGGAGCAGGCGGGACGCCTCGCCCTATCGCGACCCGAGGGCGGCGATCCGGCGGCACGGGAGCCGCGCCGATCGGATCCGTTGAAGGACATCGTCCCGATCGCCGGGTCCTTCGCCGTCGGGTTGACCGCGTTGTGGGCTTTCGCCCCCTTCATCGGACGCCTATCGCGGACGCGCCTCGCGAGGCATGCCGACAAGGCAGCGCTCGTCATCGTGCTGCTGGCGCTGCCGCTGATCACCGGCTGCAAGCCGTACGACCGCCCGCAATACGTCGAGATCGACACGAGCGAGACGGGCTTCCTCATCCCGCTCGAAGGCGACACGACGCAGCAGGCGAGGTTCCAGAGCGAGGAATACCTCCGGGCCCGCAAGGTCGCCGCGAAACGCGTGCAGGTGACGCACCGCTGGTCGCAAGAAGGCCGGATGGGCTGGGACGGCAGATGGATCCCCATCGTGCGGCTCGTGAAGGTGAACCGCTCTCCCATCACGCGCGAATGGATGACCAGCGACCATCGCAACGCGGAAGGACAGCGCCGCCCGACCGCGAACGACCAGGCCATCTGGATCGAGAGCGCGGACAGCGTCGGCTTCAGCATGGGCTTCACCTGCACCGCCTTCATCGCGGAGGAGGACGCCGCGAAGTTCCTCTATTGGTACCCGACGGGCTCGTTGGCCGACGTGATGGACAAGGAGGTCCGGGGACGCATCCAGCAGTCCTCGGCCGAGGTGGCCGCGAAGTACCCGCTCGACCAGCTCCGCGCGAGGAAGCAGGAGATCAGCGACGCCGTGAAGCGCGACCTCACCAGCTTCTTCACGGGCCGCGGCATCACGGTCACGACCGTCGGCATGTTCGGCGGCATGACCTACGAGAACCCGGCGATCCAGAGATCCATCGACGAGACGTTCATCGCGCAACAGCTGAAGGTCGTGTCGGCGGCCAAGTTCGAGGCCCAGCAGAAAGAGAACGACCGCGTCCAGCTGGAAGCCGAAGGCCAGGCCATCAAGGCCCGGCAGGAAGCGCTCGGGCTCGCCGACGCGCGCAAGACCGGCGCGCTGGCGGAGGCGGAGGCGATCCGTGAGATCAACAACGCCGCGAAAGAAGCGCAGAACAACCCGCTCCTGCTCCAGCTCAAGGCGCTCGAGGTCGAGAAGGCGCGGGTCGAGAAATGGGACGGCCGTTATCCGCAGACCTGGTTCGGGGCCGGCATCGCCGGCGGACCGAACGTGATGTTCCAGATGCCGGCGCCGGGGACGAAGTAGTCACCGAGAAAGCCCGGCGATCTTGTCGGCGACGCATCGCACGCGTCGCGCACCGCCGTGTCCGACCTGTCCGAGGAACTGCTCGTGATGGACGACAAAGCCCGAGTTGGACGTTCCCTTGTACGGGGCCGTCCACTTTCAGCAGGAGGAGAACTTGGGACGGCCCGCGCCGATGGGTGCCTTCGTTGAGGACCTGGAGGCGCACCGGGTCAGCGTCGACCCGTGGCCATCATGGTCGATTCCAGGGCGTGCGAGTGAGAGGTCATCGATTTGTATGCATTGTAAGGATATGACCTAAGTCTAAGGTCCAATCCCTGAGAAATCCAAGAAAACTACTGACAATCCTCTGTTGATTTTCGAAAACTGCACAGATGTCCCCGATGTTACTGGCATATATCGACCCCGGGAGCGGGGGGTTCCTCCTGCAGTTGCTGTTGGCCGGAGTCATGGCATTTGCGTTCCATTTATCGCAGCTTCCACAGAAGCTCGCGTGTGTCTGGCGGCGTATCTTCGGGGGGGGGACTAAGCCGTCCGACGGTATTGCCTCGGACACGATCAAATAGACGTGGACGGTACAGGGACCAATGCGGAGCTGGTCGACAGGTTGAATGCTGCCGCGGCCGCTTTCAGCGGAGGTGCTCCTGAGCTTTCCGGGTGCGTTCCGGCCTCCTTTCGCGATCCTTCGGCCCAAGTCTTTCGATGGCAGAGCGACGTCTATCGGGCCATCTCGGGGGCGCACGAACCTCACCATCGGTTGCTCATGGAAAGCGGCCTGTATTCCTCGTTGGTGGCGGCCGGGTTGCTGATATCGCATTAGGAGGCAGATGCCTCGGTGCCGTGTCCGCCGGGATTCAGCAGGGTGATCCATCCGCGGCAGGTCCCCTACATCAGCTACGCTGGCGAATGGTGCTTCAGCCAACTGCGCGACGCGGCGTCGACCACGTTGAGCATCCAGCAACGAGCCATCGCCGGAGGGATGTCGCTGAGCGATGCGACGTCGTCGAACATCCAGTTCATCGAAGGCGCTCCCGTGTGGATCGACACGTCGTCGTTGACCCGGCTCCGACCGGAGCAGCCATGGTCGGCCTACGGGCAGTTCTGCCGCGAATTCTTGGGCCCGTTGGCGGTGGCTGCCCGGTGTCATCCGGATCTGCAGCGGGCCACCGAGCTTTGGCTGGGCGGGATGCCGCTCGATGTCGTGTCGCGCCTGCTGCCCCGGCGGACCTGGCTTTCACCTGGGTTGCTGGTGCACATCCATCTGCATGCCTGGATGGAGCGTCGGACCGCCAAGAAGCCGCGGTCGGTCGTGAACCGCGGCGGCGGCTACAGCACCGGCGCCCATGCGGGTCTCGCCCAAAGTCTGATGCGGACCGTCCGTCGGCTGCGCCCCCGCCGCTCGGCCGGCACGTGGAGCGACTATTACGGCGACGCTGACACCGGCGCCGACTATGTGGCGGCCAAGCGGAAGCTGGTCGCCGAGCTGCTTGCTGTGGCGGCTCCGAAGACCGTGTGGGACTTGGGGGCGAACGTCGGCACCTTCAGCCGGGTCGCACGTGAATCCGGGGCCCAGGTCGTCGCTTGGGACAACGAACCCTCCTGCGTGGAGGACTTCTATCAGGAATGCCGTTCCCGTCGGGAGAAAGGCATCCTGCCGTTGTTGTTGGACCTGACCAATCCGAGTCCGGCACGAGGCTGGGACGGAACCGAACGGCCCGCGTGGTGCGATCGTGGAAGACCGGACTTGGTCATGGCCTTGGCGCTGCTGCACCACCTGGCCATCGGGAACAACGTCCCGTTGGAACGCCTCGCGCGCTTCTTCGCCCGCCACTCGCCATGGCTGCTGATCGAGTTCGTTCCCAAACAGGACCCGCGCATCCCCCAGATGCTGGCCCTGCGCGAGGACATCTTCCCCGGGTACACGGCCGCCGGTTTCGAACATGCGTTCGCCGCTTGGTTCGACACGGTCCGGACGGTGCCCGTGCCGCATTCCGCACGGGTGCTGTATCTTTGGAGACGTCGGGTGACGCCGTCCCGGGCTCCATGAACGAGCAGCCACTTCAGCCCCGGCCTTGGGCACCGTTTCTCGTGGCGCTGGGCTTCCTCCTGAACGTAGCCGTGCTCGGGACCTGGCTTGACGTGAGGGTCCTCGTCGCCGCGGCCGGGATCCTTTCGGTCGGTGCCGGCATGTCGCTTCTGGCCGGCCGGCTCTTGCTCCGCGATCCCACCAAGGCCGTGGTGGTGGCCACCTTGGCCATGGTTTGGTTCTGCTCCTTCGGAGCGCTACATGACACGCTGGTCGGTTTGGAGGGCAAGGTCTTACCGTTCACCAGCGTGCGGATGCGCTACACGCTTGCCGGCAGCTTCATGGCCCTCGCCGCGGCGGCTCTCTTCGTCGGGCGGACCCGGCGTCCGCTGGTCCGCCTCCACCGGGTGATGAACCTCACCGGCCTGCTCGTGGTGCTGGCCGCGCTCCCGGGGCTCGTCCGACGGTCTCTTGCCTTCTCGGCGTTGCCCTCTCGTGCCCCTGCGGCGCAGCGCGTCGCTTCCGCGGACCGGCCCGACGTCTTCTTCATCGTGCTCGATTCCTACACAAGCAACGAGAGCCTCCTGAAGCACTGGGGATTCGACAACTCGCCGTTCGAGCGCGAGTTGAAGAAGAGGGGCCTCCATGTCTTGCCGGGAGCGCGCTCCAATTACAGGTCCACCCCGGCGACCATCGGCTCGATGTTCCTGATGAACTACCTGCAGCGGACAGAGGGCCCCGACCCCGGTCCGCACGAGGACAGCGCGGATAGACTGACGCACCTCATCCAGGATGGGCGGGTCCCGGCGATCTTCAAGTCGCTAGGATACAGGATCTTCAACCTGTCGCTATTCGATGTGGAGGCCACACGGCGGCACTACACGTTCCTCTTCGAGAACAACTATTCCATCGCGGGACTCCTCAGGCACACGGCGTGGTTCCGGTTCGCGGTGGCCCGGGCGAACATGGGGCTTTGGAAGGAGATCGCGGACATCAATCTCGGGATCTTCGACGCGTTGGCCAAGACGCCTCCCTCTGCCCCGGGCCAGCCTGCATTCGTCTATGCCCATGTGATGATGCCGCATCCGCCGTTCTGCTTCGATCACACCGGCCGTCGGCTCGGCAACTATCTGCCGCTGGACCTGAAAGAACGACAAGCAGCCTATCTGGAACAGTTGCGCTATGTGAACGGACTCGTGCTGACCACGCTGGACCGGATATTGGCCCGCTCTCCGAAGCGGCCGGTGATCATCCTGCAAGGGGATCACGGCTATCGGTTCATCGCTGAACCGGTCAGGACCGAGGAGTGCTTCACCATCCTCAACGCCATCTCTCTCCCGGACGGAGCAGCGGCCCGGGTCCCCCCGGGCCTCACACCGGTGAACACCTTCCGTTTCATCTTCAACGCCTGTTTCGGCACGTCCTATCCGCTTCTCGAGGATCGCGTGATCCGCGATACGGAGCCGCCGGTGTGGCGCCCGCTCAGGAAAGTCCTGTGAACCCGGTCGTGGCGTGACGCCGGCATCAGGCTTCCGTAGACTGGTGGTGGTTGAAGCGGTGCCGGCGGACCCGCGTCGAGCCATCATGCGACAAGAGATCTTCGATGTGGTGGATGATCGGGACGAGGTCGTGGGCGCGCTGGCGCGCCGCGAGGTCCATCGGCTGGGGCTGCGGCACCGGGCGGTCCACGTCCTGGTGTTCAACGCCCGCGGCGAGCTGTTCCTCCAGCAGCGGTCCATGCTCAAGGACAACTGGCCGGGCGTCTGGGATTCCTCCGCGTCGGGCCACCTCGACCAGGGCGAGTCCTACGATGATTGCGCGCTGCGCGAGGTCCGCGAGGAGATCGGGCTCGTGCTGCCGTCGGTGCCCGGGCGTTTGTTCAAGCTGGAGGCCTGCGCCGGCACCGGCATGGAGTTCTGCTGGGTGTACCGCGTCGGGCACGAGGGGCCGTTCGTGCTCCAGGAATCCGAGGTGCGCGGGGGCGGATGGTTCACGCCGGAAGCCATCGACGATTGGATCGCCCACCGGCCCGGCGACCTCGCGAGCGGCTTCCGCGTCATCTGGGAACAGCTCCGGCGCACCGCGGTCCGGGGCCTTTGATGCGGTGGATCGTGTAAACGAGGGCTTGCTACCTCACCGGAAAAGGCTATCCCCAACGCCTGCCACGGTTCCGGAGACGGGACCGTTTCGCTTTCCGGCGTCCCTGTGGACGTCCGGAGCGCGGAGCCCGGGAGACCGGGACCGCGTTGTTGAAAGGACGTGAAAGTGATTTGAGCGAAGTCAAATTGAAGAAGGGCGAACCCGTTGATCGTGCATTGCGCCGCCTTAAGAAGAAGGTGGACCGCGAGAACACCATCAAGGATGTCCGTGCCCGGAGAAGTTTCGAGAAACCCAGCGAACGGCGCCGCCGCAAGCTGAAGGTCGCGAAGTTCTCCGCCATGCTCTCCGCCCGCTACGCGGACGTCTGAGCAACCACATATTCCTGTGCTACAGGATTGAACCCGCTTGCGCCGGATGTTGTCCTTGCTGGACGCGTCCGGCGCTTTTTTCTGCACCCATGTATTCGCTCTCGTCCTGTTGGAACTCGGGCCGCCACACGTGCGGTCGCGAGATGCTCCGTGAGATCCGCGACCTCGGCTTCAGCCACGCCGAGCTCAGCCACGGCATCCGCCTCAGCCTCGTCCCGGGGATCCTCGACGCGGTGGACGCGGGCGAGATCAAGATCTCCACGCTGCACAACTTCTGCCCGCTGCCCATCGGGATCAACTATCCGGCGCCGAACATCTTCAAGTTCTCCGCCAGCGACCGCCGGGAGCGCGAGTACGCATGGAAGCACTCGCTCAAGACGATCGACACCGCGCAGCGCCTCGGCGCGAAGCTCGTCGTGCTCCACTCCGGGCAGGTCGACATCAAGGACTACCAGGACAAGCTGGAGGAGATGGTGATCGCCGGTCAGAAGGAGACGCCGAAATACCGCAAGCTGGTCGAGGAGATGGAGACCAAGCGCGAGCGGAAGAAGGACGAAGCGGTCCGGCTCTCGCTCGAGATGATCGGCGGGCTCGCCCAGTATGCCGGCGAGCGCGGCCTTCTGCTCGGGGTCGAGAACCGCGAGTCGGTCGAGGAGATCCCCTTCGACCACGACATGTCGTCGTTCCTGGATTCGTTGCCGGAGAACGTCCGCTATTGGCACGACTGCGGCCACGCACAGATCAAGCAGGGCCTCGGTCTCATCGACCATCGGATGCACCTGGAGAGCCTCGCGCCTCGCCTCGGCGGCCTGCACATCCACGACGTGAAGGTCGACGACGAAGGCATGCACGACCATTGCCCGCCCGGTTCCGGCGAGATCGACTACGCGGCACTCAAGCCGTTCGTCGCACCGGAGCACATCAAGGTCATCGAACTCAGCCCCGGCGTGCCGCCCGAGGACGTCAAGACCGGCTTCGCGCACATCAAGTCGGTCTGGGGCGAGGAATGAGCCGCCTGCCGTGACCCGCGCCCGCCTCATCAGCCTGGTCCGGACCGTCGTCTGCGGACTGCTGCTCGCCGCGATCTTCCACGTCATCTTCTGCAACGAGGTCCAGCTCCAGTCCGCGTCGGAAGGGCGCCCTTGGGACAGCCTGTCGAAGTGGGACCAGCGTCGGCTGGCGTGGACCCGGGGGCCGGCGGGCCTTTGGGAGACCGTCCAACGTCTCGACGCCGGCAGCTTGGCCGTCTCCGCCGCCGCCTGCGGATCGCTCATCGTCTTCGGCGGGCTGCGTTGGCGCGCGGCGCTGCGGGTGCAGGGCCTCGACCTGCCGGTGCGTGAGGTGCTGCGGATCTCGTTCGTCGCGCACTTCTTCAACGCCTTCTTGCTCGGCACCGCCGGCGGCGACGTCGTGAAGGCCTGGTACGCGGCGGGCGCCACGGCCGACAAGAAACCGGAGGCCGCGCTCACGGTCTTCGCCGACCGGTTGTTGGGCACGTTGGCGCTGCTCCTCTTCGCGACGTCGCTGCTCGTGCCCAACCTCGGCCTCGTGCTCGCCTACAAGCGGCACGTCGCCGTCGCGGCCCTCGTCCTGGCGATGCTCGCCGCCGCCGCGGCGCTGGTGGTCGCGGGGTTCTACACGGATGCCCTCGGACATGACGGTCGTCTCGCGCGCCTGGTGCGGCGGCTGCCCAAAGGTGACTCGTTGAGCCGCGGCTTGTCGGCGTGCCGGAAGTTCGGTCGGCATCGCGGGTTCATGGCGGAGGTCGCGTTGTGGTCGGCCCTGATGAACGTCTGCGTGGTCGTCGCCTTCACGGCGCTGGCTTCGGGGCTCGGCATCGTGGTGCCGGCGGGGACCCTCTGGTACGTCGTGCCCGCGGTGGTCTCGGTCGCGGCGCTGCCGGTCACGCCGAGCGGTCTCGGGGTGCGCGAGAACCTCTTCGTCTGGCTGCTCACCGTGCCGGCGCTCGGGGTGAAGCCCGGTGCGGCGCTCTCGCTGTCGCTGCTCGGCTACACGGTGAACCTCGCCTGGAGCGCGGTCGGCGGGATCGTCTACCTGCTCATGCCGGACCGCGCGAAGGTCGCGGCAGCACGCGGCCGGGGCGTCTGAGCGGATCCGCGGGTCCGGCGCGGCGCCTCACTTCGGCTTGGCGGCGGCGATGATCGCGTCGGCGAGCTCGTCGGCGCTCCAAGCGTTGCCGATGAAGACCTGGGCCACCTTGCCCCGTGCGTCGACGACGACGGTTCGGAGGTTGTGGTTCTGGTCCGCGGGCGGCAGGTCCCGGCCGAAGTAGAGCCCGAAATGCCCGGCCAACCTCTCCATCGGGTCGAACGCACCGCTCACGAGACTCCAGCGCGACGGGTCGTATCCGAAGCGACGACCGTATCCGGCCAACGTCTCCGGGGTGTCGGTCGCGGGATCGAAGGAGACCGAGAGCAGCCGCCAGTTCTTCGGCGCGGCGGGGTCCGATGCGAGCCGCTTCTGCACGGTCGCGAAGCGGTCGCTCATGCGCGGGCAGAAATCCGGGAACGGGCAGCGTGTGAAGATGAAGGTGAACGCGTACGCGTCGCCGCGGAGATCGGAGAGGCGCATCGAGCGGCCGAGCTCGTTGGTGAACCCGTAGTCCGGCAACAGGTCGCCCGGGTTCAGGGCCGGCACGTCCGGCAGGATGCGGATCGCGCTCGCGGCGTTCGTCGCCGGGCGTGGAGCCGGTCCGTGCGAGGTGACCCGGATCTCGTCGATCCATCCGTCCTTCTCGGTGACGCGCATCCGGAACTCGACGGCATCTCCCGGCTTGAGCCCGCGCAGCTCGTTCGTGTCCCTCACGTCGAAGGGCATGGTCATCGCATCCATGAAGCCGGGGATCTGCTCGTGCTTGATGACGACCGTCTTGCCGTCCGGCCGCAGCGCCTGCACGACGCCGCGCACGGGATAGTTGGTGACGGGGCCATCGGCGGAGGTCCCGGCCGGCGCGGTCGGGTCGGGTCTCCCGCAACCGGAACAGGCCGCGAGCAGCGCGAGGCAGCAGAGGGCGAGGAAGGCGTTTTTCATCGGCGGCCTGACGATACCGCATCGGACCGCCCGGGCAATCCCGGCGCGACCGGCCGAGCATCCGGAACCCTTCGCGCGGATCCGGCTTGCGCGATCGGCGCTGGGCCGCTCGCCCGGGACATGGGAGGGTCCCGATTGCCCACCCCCTAGGTGAAGTTGCTCCAGGTCGTCCGCTCCGCTCATGAACACTCCCGACCCGATCTCTAGTCCGGCCCCTCGGTCCTCCGACGGGCACCACTTCCGGTTCCACCGGCCGCACCTGCATCTGGCGTCGACGTTCGGTCCGGATTGGTTCGCGCTGAAGGCCGAGGCGTTCGCGCGCTTCTTCGGCACGCCGCTCTTCCTCGTCACGCAGACCGCGGTCGTGGCCGTCTGGATCGGTCTCAACGCCGTCGGGATCGTGACGTTCGACGCGTATCCGTTCATCCTGCTGAACCTCGCGTTCAGCCTCCAGGCGGCCTATGCCGCGCCGTTGATCCTGTTGGCGCAGACGCGCCAGGCCGACCGCGACAAGGCGCATGCCGAGGCCGACGCCTTGCACCGCGAAGACCTGGCGCGGGCCAGCGAGGAGCGTCAGGTGCTCGCCTCGCACCAGACCGCGCTGCTGGTGGACCTGATGCGCCAGAACACCGAGTTGACCTCCGCCACGAAGACGCTGACCGAACGCGTCGAAGCGCTCACCGCCGAGCTCCATGCGCGATTGGTGAAGGGAACGGATACGACGGCGCGCGGATCCGGTCCGGGCGCCTGACAAAAGGGGGCGAAGCAAACGAACACGAGGCGAAGCCGACGCCCCCACCCGGACCAACTCCAAGTTGCGCCCGGCGCGTCCGGCCCGCTAGGTTCCCGCCCTCTGGTATGACGCTGACTGAAAAAATCCTCGCCCGTGCCGCCGGCAAAAGCTCCGTCCAAGCCGGCGACAACATCTGGGTCGATGCCGACGTGCTGATGACCCACGACGTGTGCGGCCCCGGCACCATCGGCGTGTTCAAGCGCGAGTTCGGCAAGACGGCCAAGGTCTGGGACCGCAAGAAGGTCGTCATCATCCCCGACCACTACATCTTCACCGCGGATTCGCTCTCGAACCGCAACGTCGACATCCTCCGCACCTTCGCCCAGGAGCAGGACCTCCCGTACTTCTACGACGTCATCGACGACCCCGCGGGCCAGTGGAAGTTCGACGCGACGAAGGGCCTGCTCCAGAGGCAGTACGGCTCGAACTACGCCGGCGTCTGCCACACAGCGCTGCCGCAGAAAGGCCACACGCGGCCGGGCGAGATCCTCTTCGGCACCGATTCGCACACCTGCATGGCGGGGGCCTTCAACCACTTCGCGACGGGCATCGGCAACACCGACGCCGGCTTCGTGATGGGCACCGGCAAGCTGCTCATCAAGGTGCCCGAGACGATGCGCTTCCACATCGAGGGCAAGCTGCAGCCGGGCGTGATGGCCAAGGACGTCATCCTCCACTGCATCGGCGAGATCGGCTTCGACGGCGCCACCTACCGTGCGATGCAGTTCGACGGTCCGGGCGTCGCGGGCTTGTCGATGGACGACCGCATGACCATCGCCAACATGGCCATCGAGGCCGGCGGCAAGAACGGCATCTTCGAGTTCGACGCGCGCACCCAGGAGTTCGTGGAAGGCCGCACCCGGTTGAACGGCACGAAGTCCTCCTTCGAGCCGGTGTTCGCCGACAAGGAGCAGAAGTTCGTCTACGAGACGGTGATCAACCTCGACCAACTCGAACCGACGGTCGCGTGCCATCCGGATCCCGGCCAGCGCAAGAAGGCCAAGGAGATGGGCCACATCAAGCTCGACCGCGCCTACGTCGGTTCCTGCACCGGCGGCAAGACGAGCGATTTCGTCGAGTTCGCGCGGGTGCTGCACGGCCGCAAGGTCACCATCGACACCTTCGGCGTGCCCGCGACGCCGGAGATCGTCGGCGATCTCCAGAACACCCGCTGGGGCAACCAGACCATCTGGCAGATCCTCGTGGATGCCGGCGTGCGCATGACCGAGAACGCCGGTTGCGCCGCGTGCCTCGGCGGTCCGGTCGACACCTTCGGCCGCATGAACCAGCCCGGGCTCAAGTGCATCAGCGCCACGAACCGCAACTTCCCCGGCCGCATGGGCCACAAGGAATCCCAGGTGTTCCTCGCCTCGCCCGCGACCGTGGCCGCCAGCGCCATCGCCGGCCGGATCACCGACCCGCGCGAATACGTGTCGAACTGAACGCCCGCCCGACCTTCTCCAGGCCCCGCCGATCCGGCGGGGCCTTTTTTGTTCCCGGCCTTCGATGGTATCGACGGCGGAAGGAACGTCGCGGGCTCGCGGCGCCGCGGGAAGGACGACAACCTCGGCCGATGAACCCGGGGCCGTCCGACGTCCAGCGACATCACGATTCCCATCTCGGCCCGATCTACACGTGGATGGTCGGCGACATCCCGGCCGCCTTGCAGCGCGGACGCGACCTGTTCGCGGCCGCCGGCGTGGTTCCGGTGCGGCACGGGGTCGCGGTGGATCTCGGATGCAGCTCCGGGCTCCAGGCCATCCCCCTCGCGGAACTGGGCCATGAGGTCGTCGCCATCGACCTCTGCGCCCGGTTGCTCGCCGAGCTCCGCGATCGCGCCGGCACGCTCCCGGTGCGGACGGTTCAGGGCGACCTCCTGGGATTCCCCCGGTATCTGACCGCGCCGGCGGATGTGATCGTCTGCATGGGCGACACATTGCCCCATCTGCCGACGACGGCGGCGGTGGACGAGCTGTTGCATCTCGCCGCGGCGAACCTCGCGCCGTGCGGGTTGCTGGCGCTGACTTTCCGCGATCACGTGGGCAACGAGCTGAAAGGCGCACAGCGTTTCATCCCGGTGCGCAGCGACGCCGAGCGCGTTCTGACGTGCTTCTTGGAGTACGGCGACGGCTTCGTGGACGTCCATGACCTCGTCCACTCCCGCACGCCGGAAGGTTGGAAGCAGAGCGTGAGCAGCTATCGCAAGCTGCGTCTGGACCGGTTCGCGGTGGCCGCGAACCTCGCCGCGGAGGGATTGGACGTCGTCCGGAACGACGTCGAGCGCGGCCTCGTGACCATCCTGGCGCGGCGGAACAGTTGACCGAGGATTGGCAGCGGACCGAGGACGGGCTAGTGGTTCCCGCACGGCAGCGGCCGAACCCATGCAGAACAACCTCACCGAGATCGTCCCTTTTCTTCAGACCGCCATCGGCCCGGTCATCCTGATCTCCGGGGTCGGCATGTTGCTGCTCGTGATGACCAACCGCTTCGGTCGGGCCGTGGACCGGTCGCGTCAGCTGATGATGGAACTACGGAAGGCGGAAGCCGGCGGCGCCGAAGACCGTGAAGCGTTGCGGGAACAGATCCGGATCCTGTTCCGGCGGGCGCGGCTGTTGCGGAGGGCGATCGGCCTGGCATCGGGCAGCGTCCTGTGGTCGGCACTGCTCATCGTCACGTTGTTCGTGGCCGCTTTGGCGGGTTGGCCCGCGGCAGGCCTGGTCGAGGCGCAGTTCATCGGGAGCCTGCTCTCGTTGATCGGCGCGGTGGTGCTGTTCCTCCGCGACATCCATCTGTCGCTGGTCGCGCTCCGCTTGGAGCTGCGCGACAGCGGCGCGGTCTGAGAAGCGGCGCACGACGCCGGCCGGTCAGAGCGGACGGCCGGTGAGGAGTTCGTAGGCCTCGAGATATTTGGCCTGGGTCCTGGCCACGACGTCGGCCGGAAGAGCAGGCGCGGGCGGCGTCTTGTCCCAGGCGAGCGTCTCCAGATAATCGCGGACGAACTGCTTGTCGTAGCTCGGTTGGCCGCGTCCCGGGGCGTAGCGGTCGGCCGGCCAGAAGCGCGACGAATCGGGCGTGAGCACTTCGTCGATGAGGATGAGCTTCCCCTCGAAGAGGCCGAACTCGAACTTGGTGTCGGCGATGATGATCCCTCGCTTACGCGCATGGTCGCGGGCGAAACCGTAGAGCTTGAGGCTCAGGTCCCGCGCTTGCGCTGCGATGTCGGCGCCGACGAGCTCGGACGCCTTGCTGAAGGGGATGTTCTCGTCATGACCGGTCTCGGCCTTGGTCGCGGGCGTGAAGATCGGCTCCGGCAGCTCGCTGGATTCTTGCAGCCCTTCGGGCAACGGGATGCCGCAGACGGTCCGGCTCCGCTGGTATTCCTTCCAGCCGGATCCGGCGAGATAGCCGCGGACGACGCATTCGATCGGGAGTGGCCTGGCTTTCTTCACGATCATGCTGCGGCCCCGGAGCTGGGCCTCGAACGGAGCCAGCACCGCCGGCAACGGGTCGCCAGCTTGGGCCAGGCGATGGTTCGGCAGCCACGATCCCGTCAAGTCGAACCAGAAGTGCGAGAGCTGGGTGAGGACCTCGCCTTTGCGAGGGATCCCGTTCGGCATGACGCAGTCGAACGCGGAGATGCGATCAGTGGCAACGAAGAGCAACCGATCTTC
>JANNAJ010000662.1:0-2423 GCA_031384285.1 Verrucomicrobiota bacterium | reverse complement strand
CCGGTGCTTGAGCCCTCGGACGCCAAGGGTTCCACGCCGGCCGGAGGACGTTGGCGGAACTTGTCGGTCACGCGCCAGCGCGTGAGGTTCATCAGCCAGCCCTTGAACGAGCCGCGCGCCGGGTCGGGCTGGAACTCCTCGATCGTCTCCGCCACGCGCTTGAACACATCCTGCGCGACCTTCTCGGCCTCCTCCGCGGACAAGCCGGAACGGCGGGCGAGGCCGGCCACCAGCTTATGGGCACTTCCGAAAACCCTGTTTCCGGACCGATGTACTCGTTGTATCAATTTCATGGAATGTCTCCTCGGCGTCTACACTGGACGGGACCCGCGCGACTGACCCTTTATGGCGTGAGTCCTATCAGTGCATCGCCATCTGTGCTGCTCATCCCCGCAGGGGCATGAGGTCCAACCGGATGATCTGCTCGTAGCGGACCAGGTTGTAGGTCAGGTTCATCATCACGACCGCGGCCTTCGTCCGCGCAGCGCCGATGTATCTGAGGAACACCCGGCCCGCCTGTCCGCTCATCACGGCGAACACGTGCTCGACCCGGGAGCGGACGCGGGATTTCTTGCGGTTCGACTTCATCTGTCTCTTGGTCAGCGGGTGTCCCCTCGTCCCTTTCTCGCAGATCCGAGGTGCGATGTCCCGCGCCGCGAGCATCGCGGCGATCGGCGCCCCGGAATAGGCGCTGTCGGCGTAGAGCACCCGGTCCCCGCTATCGACCAGGTCCTCCAGGGCCTGCGAGTCATGGACCGCCGCGTCAGTGACCACCGCTGACTCGATCAGTTTGCTCGCGGCATCGACCTTCACGTGGTTTTTGTAGCCGTAGTAGGATTGCGCGTTCTTCTTGGTCCAACGCGCATCCAGATCCTTGTGGCTCAGCATCTTGGCATCGTCCTTCCACCCCTCCGGGATCCGGCCCTCCTTGATCTCGGCATTCTCCTCCCGGCTGTTCCTCTGCCTGGGGACCTCGACGAACGTGGCATCGACGATATGCCCGTCCTTCGGCAGGAGACCGCGGCTTCGCAGCGCCTCGTTGAACAGCGCGAAGAGCCGGTCGAGGACGCCGGACTTTCGGAGTTCCTCGCGGAAGCCCCAGAGCGTGTTCTGGTCGGGCACCGCGTCGGCGAGCGTGAGGCCGACGAAGCGCTGGAAGCTCAGCCGGTCCGCCAACTGGAACTCCGCCTGCTCGTCCGAGAGATTGTAGAGGCGTTGGACGACCAAGAGCTTGAAGAGGACCTTCGGATGCCAGGCCGGCCGGCCACCGGGAGCCACCGCCGGCTTCGCCAGCGCCTCCTCGATGGGCGGGATGAAGAGATCCCAGTCCACCACCTGGTCGAGCCGGTGCAGGATGTCGCCGCGCCGGGAGAGATCGGCGAGCCGCATATCATGGTCGAAGAGTCCGGGCGGACGGCTTCGGATATACTGCTTGGCGGGCGCGCTCATGTGCCTATATGAGACAACAAAAAGGGTTTCGCATCAACTTCATATCACGAAATAATAGGTTTTCGGAAGTGCCCCTAAAAGGTATTCGGCCAAAACTGACTTCGACCTATCACGGGGAATTTTTTTCGAGTCGGCCTTGTTCGGGCGTGTTTGGCAAGGGACAATTTGGCCCACGATAAGCCCGACACGGTTTTTCCGACTGTCGTGGTCGAGAAGGTCAGGATGGGGATACCTCGATTACGACGGTATCTTGCCCTCCAGCGATGTGGGCGGGAAGGTCAACAAATCCAAACGTTTACGCCACCACGCTATCCCCGAGGCCGCGCGATTGGAGACAAACGTGGCGCAGAACGACAATTACCTTTCCCCGCGGGGAAAATCTAAATGTCGTTGACGGACTTGGCTTCAGCAGCCCACGGCTCGTCCAATCTGGGCACCGGGTCTTCCTCCAGGTCTGAACTGACGCTCGCTCAACCTCCTCAACGTCCATGGTCAGCCGGATACTTGGGCCTCCGGCTGGGTATCTGGCTTTCCATTGAGGTCTGAGGAAGGTCCTCCCCCTGCGGTCTATCCACGTGATCGATTAACCAGGATACCCTGCAATCGCTCCAGGATGCCACATGGCGCGTTTTGACGCTCAAAACCCGTCCTCACCGCGACCGCTGATATCCTTCTGGCAAAATACCCCAGTGGAAGCCGCCTATGCTGAGTATTTCCTGCCAGAAATACTCCTCTGCCGAGGAGTTGGTCGGGTATTCGGTCAGGATTGGAACGGGTACTCGGGCAGTTCTCGTCGAAACGGCATTCTGAGGGAGTATTTGCTGCCAGAAATTCTCCATGCGTCGTCAACAAGCCGACAAATGCTGGTCTACCCTCCACGGTCCGATATCCGGCAAGAATGCAGACATCCAAGCCCGAGTCAGCAGCTACGGAAACACGATGGCCGCGCTGTGCAGCGCATGGCTAGGCATCAA
>JANNAJ010000659.1:0-4525 GCA_031384285.1 Verrucomicrobiota bacterium | reverse complement strand
TCGCCCGGCTCGCGGGCCGTCCGATGACGCTCGACGAACTGGGCGCGGAACTCGGCCTGGCCGAGCGGCCGTCCCAAGTGCTGGTCACCGCGTTGCGGGCGATGGGCACGGTCACGCGCGATGCCGCCGGCCGGCTGTCGCTGACACCGTCGGCGATGGAACATCTGGTGCCCGGCGGGCCGTTCTACATGGGCGATTACTGCGGCCTGGCGGCGCAGTCCCCCGGCGTGCTGGCGATGGCGGAGCGGTTGCGACTGGACCGTCCCTTCGGCGCGGAGAAGCCGGACGAAGGCGCGGCGTTCATCTACCGCGAGGGCGTGGAATCGGCGATGGAGAAGGAGGCGAGCGCGCGTTCGCTCACGCTCGCGCTGTCGGGCCGGGCGAAGAACGTCGCGCCGTTGCTCGCGCGGGCTCTGCCGCTCGCCGGCGCGTCGCACGTGCTCGACGTCGGCGGCGGCACCGGGCTGTACGCCATCGCGTTGTTGCAGGCGAATCCCGGTCTGCGCGCCTCGGTGCTCGACCGGCCCGAGGTGCTGAAGGTCGCCGCCGAGTTCGCCGCCGCCGCGGGTGTGGCCGATCGTCTCGCGCTCGTGCCCGGCGACATGTTCACCACCGCGCTGCCGTCGGCCGATGTGGTGCTGTTGTCGAACGTCCTCCACGACTGGGATGTGCCCGGATGCCGAGCGCTGGTGGCCCGGTGCGCTAGGGCGCTGCCGGCCGGCGGCCGGTTGGTGGTCCACGATGTCTTCCTCGACGACGATCTCGGCGGTCCGTTGCCGATCGCGCTCTACTCGGCCGCGCTCTTCACGCTCACCGAAGGCAGGGCCTACAGCGCCTCGGAGTACCGTGGATGGCTGCGCGAAGCGGGCCTGGAGGCCGATGCGGCGATCGTGCCCACGCTGGTCCATTGCGGTGCGCTGGTGGGGACGAAGTAGCGGGTCGCCGGTAGGCGCTGCCCGACGCGGACGATGCGGATCGGTCGACCGCGGCCGAGGATGTCCACGCCTTCTCCCGCGCCGCCGGTCGTCTCTGGCGAGGATCTTCCGGCCCAGCAGCGGAAGCGGCCCGGGATCAGAGGCGTTCGGCCAAGGCGGCTTGGCTGGACGCGAGGACTTCCCGGTGGAGCGAGTTGCCGTGCGCATCGATGGTCACGACGGCCGGGAAATCCGCGACTTCGAGCTCCCAGATGGCCTCGGGCGACCCGAACTCCTCGGCGAAGTAGACGTTCCGCACCTTCTTGACGCACTCGGCCAACACCTGGGCTGCGCCTCCGATGGCGTGCAGATACACGCAGCCATGGTCGCGGCAGGCGGCGAGCGTGCGGTCGCCCATGCCGCCTTTGCCGATGACGGCGCGGACGCCGAAGTCCCGGATGATCTGCCCTTGGTAGGGTTCCTCGCGGATCGAGGTGGTCGGGCCGGCGGCGGTGCATTGGTAGGAGCCGTCGGGCTGCTTCATCATCACCGGACCGCAGTGGTAGATGATGCCGTCGCGCAAGCTCACGCCCGGCGGCAGCGCGCCGCCCTCGTGCAGGTACTTGTGGACGGCGTCGCGTCCGGTGAAGACGACGCCGGTGATCAGGACCTCGTCGCCGACCTTGAGCGAACGGACGGTTTCTTCGGTGAGAGGGGTGGTGAGTCGGATCATGGCGATGGGCTGGATGCTGCTGCGGGTTGGCTTGGCGTCAGATAGGGCTGTGGCGGCTGATCTTGGACGGGGACATCAATACAGCCACTTCGCGATCTTCTCCTCCGCCCCGAGCACCACGCCCTGGCGGCGGTAGGCCCAGCACATGTAGCTCACGCTGACGAAGAACGACGCGGGCACGCGGTTCGCCGCGCAGATCTTCACGCCGAGCAGCGTCGTCTTGCCGCCGAATCCCATCGGGCCGATGCCGAGCTCGTTGGCCGTCTTGAGGACGTCCTGTTCCAGCGCGTCGAGCTGCGGGTCGGGGTTGCGGTCGTCGAGCAGCCGCAGGAACTGCTGCTTGCTGAACTCGTAGCCGGTCGCGCGGTCGCCGCCGATGCACACGCCGAGGATGCCCGGGCCGCAGCCCTTGCCCTGGGCTTGGAGCACGGCGTCGAGGATGACTTTCCGGCAGCCATCGAGATCGCGGTTGGCGGCGAGCTTCTCGATGGGCAGGGAGTATTGCGCGCCGACGTTTTCGCAACCGCCGCCCTTGAGGGCGAGGCGGACTTCGAGCGACGCGCTGCGGTGCTGGTGGAAGTGGAGGATGGGCGAACCGGGGCCGACGTTGGTGCCGTCGTTCTTGCCGGTGAGAGAATCGACGGAGTTCTGCCTGAGATAGCCCTTCTTGGTCGCGGCCTTCACGGCTTCGCACGTGGTCTCCTCGAACGCGATCTGGTCGAGGCCGACGGGGCAATCGACGTAGAAGAGGATGCTGCCGGTGTCCTGGCAGATGGGCTGGGACTTGCGCTTCGCCAGCTCGATGTTGCGCTCGATGATCTTGAGGGCGGACTCGGCGATGGTGCCCTTCTTTTCGTCTTCGAGCGACCGGACGAGGGCGTTGTTGACGTCATCCGGGATCTCGGCCGAGGTGCGGCGGATCAACTCCACGAGCGAATCGAACAGGGCTTGCATACGTGGGCGAAACGCTAGGGAGCCTTGGCAGGAGTGTCAATTTGGCCGGCGAAGCAGAGTCATTTCACCGACCCAGGAATCGAATTCCGGTGCGTGAAGAACTGATCGAATCCGATCTTCCCGGACGAGTCGCCATCTATCGGTGTATCGATCGCGTCATGCGAAACCGTCACTCGGACGCGTTGGTTCGGTTGGTTCGATTCCCTCCAGACGGCGATCCCGTAACCGGCGAGCAAGGACACGGTGGCGATTGAAACGATGGCGTGTTTGTTCCTCACGGATTCGTCCGTAGAACAGTTTGTCGGTTGCTGTCGACCGTCACGGCTTGGCCGCAGGGGCGATGACCGAAATGGTGAAGGTGTCGTGCCAGCCGACTTCGGTGGTTGTCGCCGCGGGCTTGGGTTTCTTCCCCGTCGGGGCGCCGGACGATGACGCGGAGGTGGCAATCCCGACGCTCAGTCCGGCGTTCTCGTCGGACAATGCCTTCAGGCGGATCAACCGGATTTGGCCCGAGAGGGTCGATGGATCGATCGTCAGCGTGAGTTCGCCTTCGTCCTTCTTCTCGGGAATGGATCCGGTCACTTGGACCCCGGCGACCGGATGCGCGAGTTCGATGCGGATCGGGCCGTCATAGTCGGTGCGTTTGGCGAACACCTTCACGATGTTGGTGGCTCCCGTAGTTGCCTCGATCAGATCGCTGTCGACACGGACGGCGATCTTGGGCGAGGCGCGTTCGAGATCGATCTGGTAGCTGAAGCCGGGGCCTCCGAATCGGTTCAGCTCTTCCACTTTCAGGCGGTAGGTGCCGCTCTGGGCGATCCGGTTGGTGAACATGCCTTCATCGGCGGCGGTGGGCTTTGTGCCGGCGATCCGCTTACCGGTTGAATCGAACAGGTCGATGGCGAGATCGCAGCCGGACCCAAGGCTCCGGGTCTGTCCATTGATCAGAAGCCGGTCCCCGGATTTCGCCGCGAACTCATACCAGTCGACATCGTTCGCCTTCTGAAAACGGCCTTGGAGCGAGCCGGGCCAGGCGACTTTGGTCGCGCTGGAGGATGTGTTGTTCGGCTCGGTTTCGAGCTGGATGGGAAGAGCGCTCACGGGAATGGCCACGATCCCGGCGGGACCCGCGCGGCGACTGCGCGCCGCAAGATTGCCGACGGGAGTCGGGTCCGCCTTGTTCGGCATCGCGATGGCGACACGGGATTCCTCCATGCCTTCGCCCGTGAGTGTGGCCGAGAGTTTTTGGCCCGAGTCCCCGGCCAGCGGAAAGGGCGCGCGCGCCAGGGGGAAGTCGCCCATGCGCATCCGATAAAACAGTTTGTCGCCTCCGGCCCATGCGGTGTCGCGGGCCTCGACTGTGTAACGGCCTGCTTCGGGCGCGGTGAAGGAAAGCCGGCTGTCGGTTCCGCCGATCGGGTCGTCCTCGGCGTAGGCGCGTTCGCGTCCGCGTGAGTCGAGGATGCGGATGAGCGAATCGATCTGGCTGCCGAGTCGCGCGCCGTAGACTTCGAGGGAGAGGCGCTGGCCCTTCTTCAGGTCGAGGGCGAAGTAGTTGCCGCGGTTTTCCTCGGCGTTGCCTTCGACCGCAATGGGTAAGGACAGAACCGCCGCGGTGGCCGGCGAGCGGTTGGTGGACATCCGCGGAGCAGTGCCAATGTCGTCGACGAGCACGGTCTGAAGAGCGCTCGCGCCACCGGGCCCATGCACTCGCAGGGCGGCGATTTGCGGCGTCGTGTCCTTCGGAATGCGGACTTCGAACTGGCTGCGCGACGTTGTGTTGGTCAGCAGCCGCACTTCGGCCGGGATGGTGAGCCAGAGATTCGTCGCGCCGGTCATGGCGCTGCCGTCGAGGGTGAGCGTCGTGGTTTCGCCGGCCTTGAGTCCGAGCGGTGAGATGCGGTTCACCTTCACCGTCTGGGCG
>JANNAJ010000626.1:0-2282 GCA_031384285.1 Verrucomicrobiota bacterium | reverse complement strand
CATCAAGAAATTGCCGCGGGTGCATCAGTATTTCGGCGTGAAGGCGGCACAGTCCCGGGTCCAGGCGGCCCAAGGGGGCATCATCTGGCACACGCAAGGGAGCGGGAAGAGCATCGTGATGGTGCTGCTGGCCAAGTGGATCCTGGAGAACCGGCCCAAGGCGCGCGTGCTCATTCTCACCGACCGCGACGAGCTCGATAAGCAGATCGAGCGGGTGTTCTCCGAAAGCGGCGAGGCCATCTACCGGACCAGCAGCGGCCACGACCTGATGGCCCAACTCGGCCAGGCCAAGCCGCGGCTGCTCTGCTCGCTGGTCCACAAGTTCGGCAAACGCGGGGTGAAGGATTTCGACGCCTTCATCGCGGAGCTGAAGAAGCAACCGAGCCCGGCGGTGGGCGAGCTGGTCGTGTTCGTGGACGAGTGCCATCGCACCCAGAACGGGAAGCTGCACAAGACGATGAAGGCGCTGCTGCCCGGCGCGGTGTTCATCGGGTTCACCGGCACGCCGCTGCTCAAGCAGGACAAGGCGACGAGCCTCGAAGTGTTCGGCGGCTACATCCACACCTACAAGTTCGACGAAGGCGTGGCGGACCGCGTGGTGCTGGACCTCGTGTACGAGGCGCGCGACATCGAGCAGACCCTCGGCTCGCAGGACAAGATCGACGCGTGGTTCGAGGTGAAGACCCAGGGCCTGAACGACTGGCAGCGGGCGACGCTCCGCGAACAATGGGGCACGATGCAGAAGGTCCTGAGCTCGCGCTCCCGCATGGACCGCGTGGTGAGCGACATCGTGTTCGACTTCGGCGTGAAGCCACGCCTCTCCAACCAGCGCGGCAACGCGATGCTGGTGGCCTCCAGCATCTACGAGGCGTGCAAGTATTTTGAGCTGTTCCAGAAGACGGGGTTCAAGGGCAAGTGCGCGGTCGTGACCTCCTACAACCCGGAGGCGAATGTCTACGAGCAGACGCTGGAGGAGACCGGGGCCGACTCCCCGACGGAGAAGCAGTTCCTCCACGCCACCTACACCGCGCTGCTCCGCGACGTGGACCCCAAGCCAGGAAAGACCAAGGCCGAGACCTACGAGGACGACGCCAAGCGGCGCTTCATCGGGGAGCCAGCGAACATGCGGCTGCTCATCGTGGTGGACAAGCTGCTGACCGGGTTCGACGCGCCGCACTGCACCTACCTCTACATCGACAAGTCGATGCAGGACCACGGGTTGTTCCAAGCCATCTGCCGCACGAACCGGTTGGACGGGGACGACAAAATCTTCGGCCACATCGTCGACTACAAGGACCTGTTCCGGAAGGTGCAGGGGGCCATCGCGGTCTACACCGCGGAGCTCGACGACAGCGACGGCGGCGGATCGGAGGTGCTGCTCCAAGACCGGCTCAAGAAGGGCCGCGAGCGATTGGACGAAGCCTTGGAGGCCATGGCGCTGTTGTGCGATGCGGTGGAGCCGCCCAAGGGTGAGCTGGAGCACATCCACTACTTCTGCGGCAACACCGAGCTGCCGGACGACCTGAAGGAGCATGAGCCGCAACGCGCGGCCCTCTACAAATCCACCGCCGCGCTGGTCCGCGCCTACGCCAACATCGCCGACGACCTATCGCGGGCCGGCTACACGGAGGCCCGGGTGGCACAGCTCAAGCAAGAGATCGACCGCTATCTCAAGCTGCGGGAATCCATCCGGCAGGCCAGCGGCGAGGCCATCGACCTCAAGGCCTACGAGGCGGACATGCGCCACCTCATCGACACCTACATCGAGGCCGGCGCGCCTCGCACCATCTCCGACTTCGGCGGGATCGGTCTGCTGGACCTGATCGTGAAGAGCGGCATCGCGGATGCCATCAACAGCCTGCCCGACGGCATCCGGGGTGACCGAGGCGCGGTGGCCGAGACCATCGCGAACAACGTCCGCAGCAAGATCATCAAGGACCACCTCAACGACCCCGCCTTCTACGACAAGATGTCGGCGCTCTTGGGCGAGATCCTGGCGGACCTGAAGGCGGCGCGGATCGACTACGAGGAGTTCCTCAAGCGCATCGCCCACCTGGCCAAGGCGGTCCACTCGGGCACGGCGGACGACACGCCCAAAGCCCTGGACACGCCGGGCAAACGTGCGCTGTACAACAACCTCTCCCAGTGTCGCGGGTCTGGCGCCGACAACGTCGCCCAGGAGTCGACGCCCGCCTACCGCACCGGAACGGCGGACCGCGGGCTCGACCTCGCGCTCCGCATCGACGAGACGGTGAGACGGGTCCGCCCGAATGCGTTCCGGG
>JANNAJ010000616.1:0-2318 GCA_031384285.1 Verrucomicrobiota bacterium | reverse complement strand
GTGATGCGCGCGCTGTTGGAGATCGGCTACAACGGGTTCGTGGCGCAGGAGTTCATCCCCACCTGGCCGGACAAGGCGCTCGCGCTGCGGCACGCGGCGAAGGTCTGCGACGTGTGAGCCGGCGCGTCCCATCCTGCGCCGGCCGCTCTCGCGCATCATGAAGCTGAGACTCCGCCGGATCGCTTCCCGTGCCGCAGCGCGAGCGCCTTGTCCGGCCAGGTGGGGATGAACTCCTGCGCCACGAACCCGTTGTAGCCGATCTCCAACAGCGCGCGCATCACGGCCGGGTAGTTCACCTCCTGGGTGTCGTCCAACTCGCCCCGGCCGGGCACGCCGGCGGTGTGGACGTGCCCGATGATGTCACGGTGCTGGCGCAGCCGACGGATCACGTCGCCGTCCATGATCGCGACGTGGTAGATGTCGAAGAGCAGCTTGAAGCGCGGCGAGCCGACGCGCTTCACGAGCTCCGCGCAGAAATCCACATGGTCGCCGAAATAGCCAGGATGCCCCTTCATCGGATGCGTGCCGTCACGGCTGTTCAGGTGCTCGAGGCAGAGAGTGACCTGCTTCTCCTCCGCGTAGCCGATGACCTGCTTCCAAGCGGCCACGCAATTGTCGGACATCGCGGCGTCGCCCAAGCCCGCCGCCTTCATGCCGGTGAAGGTGATCACCTTGCCGCAGCCGGCCTTGACCGCCACATCGATGCCCTCGCGCAAGGCGGCGATCACCTCCGCGTGATAGGCAGGGTTGCACGGCCCCTTCGCGAAACCGTGGCTGCCCACGAGCGAGATCTCCAGGCCCAGCTCACGGATCAGCGGGTAATGCTCCCGGCCGATGCCTTCCATCGCGACGAGCCCGATGTCCTTGCACAGCCGTGCCAACTCGGGGACGGGCATCGGGTCGAACGTCCAGCCCATGATGGACTGGCGGATGCGACGGTGGCGGACCTTGAAGTCCGGTTCGGCCATCGCGGGCGGCAACTGCGCGCGCACCGGCACCGCGCCCGCGGAGAGGCCGGCGACGGCCGCCGTGGCGGCCTTGAGCGCGTCGCGCCGCGAGAGCTCGCCGGGAAGGATTGTCGGAGGATTCATGCGGAGGACGCTCCCGCCCGGGCCGCCACGGGTCAACGTCGGGTTTCCCGGCGCGATGCGGGGAAGTCTGCTGAGAGCAAGCCGCTCCCCGCGGGTGGCGACCGGCGAGCTTGCGGACGCCGCATGTCCGTCAATCGTCCACCGTCTGCCCGACGAGTTGGCGGAACTTCCAGCCGGTGTTGTCGTCGCCGCCCTGAGTCTGCTTCATCAGCACGCCGATGAGCTGCTCCTTGGGGTCGGCGAAGTATTGGGTGTTGAAGTAGCCGCCCCAATCGAAGGTGCCGGCGCTGCCTTCGCCGCCCTTGCCCTGGCCCTTCTCGGTCACGACGCCGAAGGCGAGCCCGTAGTGCTTGTCGCCGCCGCCGAACAGGTCGCGGCCGACCTGCTCGCGCAGGACGGTGTCCACCGTGGTGCGGCTGAGGATCCGCACGCCGCCGAGTTCGCCGCCGTTGAGGTACATCTGGAGGAAGGTGGCGTAGTCCTTCGCGGTGCTGCAAAGGCCGGCGCCGCCGGAGAAGAACGACTTCGCGCCTTTGATCGGATAATCGGGATCGTAGAAGGTCACCGGATAGCGGACCCATCGGCTGCCCTCGGGTTTCTGCACGGCGACGAGCCGGCCGGCCTTCTCCGCGGGCAAGTAGAAGCCGGTGTCCTTCATGCCGAGCGGACCGAACAGGCGCTTCTGCAGGAAGACATCGAAGGGCATCCCGGAGACGACCTCGATGAAGCGGCCCAGCACGTCGAGTCCCTCGCTGTAGGTGAACTTTTCCCCGGGATGATGGTGCAGCGGCAGCTTCGCCAGCCGTTCCACGCTCTCGCCGATGGTGACCGGCTCGGTGGTGAAGAGGTCCACGACACCGGCCTTGGCGTAGAGCTTCTTGAAGCGCGCATCACCGTCGATCACGCCGTAGCCGAGCCCCGACGTGTGGGTGAGCAGATGTCGGATGGTGATGGCGCGCTTGACCGGTTCACCGGTCCAAGTGCCGTCGGCCTCGTTGTAGTTGGTGAGCACCTGGGCGTCCTTGAACCCGGGGATCCAGTTCGACACCGGGTCGTCGAGCCGGAAGCGGCCCTCCTCCCAGAGCATCAACACCGCGGTGGCGGTGATGGCCTTCGACTGCGAGGCGATGCGGAAGATGTCGTCGCGCTTCAACGGGCGGCCGGCCTCGTTGTCGGCCATCCCGAACGCCTTGTGGTAGACGATCTTCCCGTGGCGCGCCACGAGCG